>JAAZDX010000044.1 GCA_012512605.1 Bacillota bacterium | reverse complement strand
TTACCCATCATTAAACTGAGTGCCCACCCGCGGACTCCCGTGGAAGTGTTCCTTTATCTCCTTCTCCACCTTCTTTTTGGGCTTGCCCTCGGTATTATAGCTCAGTCGTTTGACTGGCAACCAAAAGCACAGGTTTAATTGGGATGATTTTTTTCCTTCTGGTCACTAACAGGTAGACAATAAGGGACGAAGGGACATTTAATAAACCCAAAAGACCCCAGAGCCAAGCGTTTTCACCGCGTTTGCGCGCGTCATGAAAGATCCAGAGTGCTTGCGTTAGCAGGAGAACGGCGATTAGGGGGTAAGCCAACCACACAAGTTTTTCCATTTAATCAACCTCCCTTTTTTGGGCAATTGGCGACCATAAGTTGAGAAAAGGTAAGAACAAACCGATACCGGCATAAACGATCATGATTGGAAACAGATAACCCTTTTGGAGCACAATGCCGACCCCGCCTAAAAAGCAGAAAGCGACAAGCAGAAAGAGCAGGTTCTCCAAGACCAGCCGCCGCCGGACGCGGTGACGAGTTTGGGTAACAAGCCTTTGGAAGTAGTCTAAGGGGGGTGTGGGACTCATGGCTACCATCTCATTGACTTCCTGGCCAAAGGCATCCAGCGGCTCTTTTAGTTGGTGTAGTGCCGTGTTGAAATCCCGTTCGGTTTGCACAAAAGGTCACTCCTCTCTGTTGGCTAAACTATCCCGTAACGCGCGCACGGCCGCATGCAGACGGGAACGGACCGTACCCACGGGTATTTTCAAAATGGCCGCAATCTCTTGGTAGGAAAAATTGTAATAATACTTTAGGACTAAGGGAGTCCTTTTTTTTAACGGCAGTTTAAGCAAGGCTTGTTTGAGAATGATGGTGTTGACCGGGACTGTCTCGGTGGATTGGTTGTTGCTTTCGAAGAGTGTCTGGTACCGTTTTTCCAGTCTTTTTTGGCGGCACCAGTTGTCACGGTAGAGATTGACGCCGATCGAAATCAGCCAGGAGGCAAAGGAGGCCTCATGCCGGTATTGACTACAATTTTTGATTGCTTTGACCATTGTTTCTTGGGTTAAATCCCGGGCCAAATTGGGGTCCTGGGTTAGTTTAATAAAATAACCGAGAACATAGTGGTAATTGGCTTGGAGCAGGGCAGCTAAAGTTTGGTCATCGAGGTTGCCCGCCCCTTTTGCCCGACCGTTTGTGGTTGATTGTTCGCCCATGCACGCTGCCCCCTCCACACGGAAAACTTACGAAACCTGACTGGTAAAGAGTTGATCGCGGTTTAAAAAACGGACGCATTTTTTTACGAAAAGAAAGTCGAGTAACCACAAGCTGGCACCAAACCACCAAAGAAAAATAGTGTTGACCAAGAGTAATCCGGAGAGCTGTCCAATGAAAAGACCGAGAATGGGGAGGATTACCAACCCGCTCAGTTGGAAGGCTTCTTGAAACCCCTTAACCTTGGCAGAGATTAAAACATTTACAAAGACTGCGCCCAGACTGAGGGCTGGGGTAACCCAGAGTAACAGGAGAAGCCAGTTTCCCTCCGGAAAGATGATCCGGCCAAATAGGGGGTAGGCCGCAAAATTGACAACAATTCCGTACACAAACGAACAGATTAAGGTCAGGAAAGTAGCCGGAAGGAAAGCGGCCAGAATCTTCGCCCATAGTAGTGTGTTTAGATCAAGGGGTGCGAATAAGAGGGTTTCCAAGGTTTTGCGCTCCTTTTCGCCGGCGAAACTATTGGCCCCAATGACACTGGCAGTCATTAAGGGAATGATGAGGAAAAAGGGCGCGAACAAGTAATTGACGGTAAAATAGACAATTTGCTCCTGGACCGAGGCGAAAGAAAAGATGGTCGCGCGGAGTGCCCCCGGTGGTAATTGTGAAAAGATCTTTATTATCGCCTCAAAGTTTCCTATTGCGACAGAAGCAATCATCAACACCGGTGACGAGCAGTTTTCTCTGTGAAATTCCATCGTGAAATGGGGGCAAATCAAATCGGAAAGCAAAGAGGGCGGCTGACCATCCTGGTCCCGCTGGTCATTATCATTTTCATTTATCTAAACAATAGTTCTTTTTGGGTTAAAACTGCGCATAAACAGCCTTTTCTCGTTGCCCACCGGGGCGTTCATCAAACCTTTCCCATGACCGGAATTCAATGGGATACCAACACGGCAACGCGAATCTACGAACCCGAACACGGGTATTTAGAGAATACCCTACCATCGATGGCCGCGGCTTTTGCCGCGGGCGCGGATCTAGTGGAGTTTGATCTGCAGTTAACGAAAGACGGACAATTTGCCGTTTTCCATGATTACCGGCTAGACTACCGGACAAACGGGCAAGGTGGGGTAGGGGATTATACCATGGCTGAACTAAAAAAACTTGATCTTGGCTACGGCTATACCGCCGATGGGGGTAAAACCTTTCCCTTGCGGGGTACCGGGATTGGCATGATGCCTTCACTCGATGAGGTATTGACAGCCTTTCCCGAGCGGCCGTTTTTGGTGCATCTGAAAAGTAACCAACCCCAACTGGGCTCCTTGTTGGTCGAATATTTACGCTCGCTTCCACCGGAGCGACTTAACCTTCTCACTTTTTATGGTAGTGATGAACCGCTGGGCGTGATAAAAAACGCCTTTCCCCATTTGCGGGTGATGTCAAAACGGACACTTATTAAAGCTGTCGTTTCCTATCTGGTGGTCGGCTGGACTGGTTACGTGCCCCCGGCAATCCAAAACACCCATTTACACCTCCCCTTACGATATGCGCGGTGGCTGTGGGGATGGCCCCAGCGGTTTCTGAAGCGGATGGAGAAGGCAAACACCCGTATCGTCTTGGTTTTGGGTGATGGGCGATGGTCGGAAGGGTTTGATAGCGAATCGGATTTGGCGTTGCTTCCTCCCAATTATACCGGGGGAATCTGGACCAATCGGATTGAGCGGATTGGTCCTTTAGTCAAAGGGGAAGAACAATGAAGTCATCTTCGCTGGTTACCGGCGTAAAAAAAGCAAGCTAAACAAAAGCTTGCTTTTTTTTGGGCGTAACGTCTAAATGCGAAACGGACTAGATATCAACCTGTAGGAAGACCCGGAGTAAAATACCGATGATAAAGCTGAGTCCAGCAACGCCCAGACTGATTAAGGTCATCTCCAGAAAACGGGGCCAGAAGGGTAAGTCCTTGGCGACAGCGATATAGTAGTTGAAGACGAGAATAACGACAACGCCGATGGCGAGCGTTAAGGCGAGACTAAGGGAGTAATTGGCAAACAGCAAATAGGGTAAGATTAAAGCAAAGACCGTGACGAGATACGCGACCCAGGTATAAAGAGCCGACTTAAAGGCTTCTGCGGGTTTGCCCCCGCCTGCTTTGTTGGATAGGTACTCGGAAGCACCCATCGAAAACGAAGCGGCGATCCCGGTGATTAAGCCGGACAAAGCCGTCAGACGGGTGTTTTGGAGCGCAAAAGTCAGTCCGGCCAAAGTTCCGGTCAGTTCGACCAGAGCATCATTGAGGCCAAGCACGATCGAACTAACATAGTTGAGACTTTCTTCTTCAAGTAAGTCAAGGAGTTTATGTTCATGCTCTTCCTCGTCGGCAATAACCTGGGCAATTTCAGGAACCCGGTTGCTTAGCTCCGCGTAGTTCTCTTTTGCTTGTTTTTCGCCCATCTCCATCAGTTTAAGACTGAAGGTGAGCCCGAAGATCCGCGCGCACCAGGAAAAGAGGTAGATTTTGAAACGGTTTGCTTTAACGTCCCTTTGCGTGTATTTCCGGTAAACCCGATAGTGGTATAGTTCTTCGTCGGCAATCTTTTTTAAGATCTCCTGATTGGTTGGGTTCGGGACCATGCGGGCCAGCCGTTGGTAAATATGGTGTTCGGTCAGTTCGTTCTTTTGAAAAGCGATCAGTTTTTTTAAGTGTTCGGTTTCTAAGTTCAAACTGTCGACCTCCTCTCGCTAATAATAATACAATCTTAGCATAATTTACCGTTAAAGGCAATTTCCCGGAATATTGCGGGATTGGTCTTGACAGTTGGAAAAAAGAAGGGGATAATTAGGAAGGTAATACAAAGTAATACGAAGCAGAGCGCCTTGCGGTTAGTATGGCTCGTAAAGGTTTAACTTAGGATGGGTCATAACGTTGCCGAAGATGTCCAGGCGATGAGTATGGCTCATAAGGATTTAACTTAGATGACCAGTTTGCGAATTAGTACACGCGAAACCCACCGGGAGGAAGTAAGATGAGTCCGAAAAGGAAACAAGAAGTGATCACTTTTAAAGTAGACGAAACATTAAGTAAAGCGCTGGATGGGATCCCAAATCGTTCTGAGTTTATTCGGACGGCGGTGATGGCTGCTTTGGAAAGCACTTGCCCCTTGTGTCGCGGGACCGGAATATTAACCCCGCAACAACAAAAGCACTGGCAAGAATTTGCCCAAAACCACCCGTTGATGAAATGTTCTGAATGCCATTCCCTTCATCTTGTCTGCGCTGTCCAGCAAGATAAGATTTAGTGAGGCCGATGGGAAGCTTTCAACAATCCGGCGAAAAAAAACGCTACTCGAGGGATGGGGGAAGTTTATGTGAAGAAAAACGAAAGAACGTGGGGAAAGGTCCTGTTTCTCCTTGGTGCCGGTTTGCTGCTGGCGGCAGCGGTCCGCGTCGGAAGCAAACCGCTCACTTCCAACGCTCTTCGCCATGGAGATAACGATCGAATAAAAATTTTTGTCAGTATTCTCCCGCAGAAATACTTTGTAGAACGGATCGGTGGCGAACGGGTTTCGGTTGCGGTGATGGTTGGTCCCGGGCAAAACCCAGCCACCTATGAACCGTTACCCCAGCAGATGAGGGCCTTGGCGGAAGCCGATATTTACTTCCGGATCGGAGTGCCCTTTGAAACGGCTTGGATCGGCCGACTGCAAGCGCTAAACCGGGCGCTGATCATGGTTGATACCCGGAAGGGTGTTACTCTGCGTGAAATGGAACATAACTGCTATACACCGGCGGGGGGAGCACCGGCGGATCTGGATTTGCCCCACCACCACAGGGACGGCTTACCGGACCCCCATATCTGGCTCGACCCGTTACTCGTCAAAACCCAGGCGGAAACGGTTTGCCGGGCCCTGGTGGCTTTCGACCCTGGTCAAGAGGATTATTATCAAGCGAATCTTACCAGATTCCTCATGGAACTGGACGAGCTCCACGCGGAGCTTGAAGCGACCTTTGACGGATTAAAGATGAAGACACTGATGGTCTACCATCCCGCCTGGGGTTATTTGACTGACCGGTATGGGCTCAAGCAGGTCGCGCTTGAGGTAGAAGGTAAAGAACCGGGTCCCCGCGAATTGGCCCAATTGATCGATTTTGCCAAAGCAGAAGGGATCCGGGTGATCTTCATTCAAAGTCAGTTCAATTCAGCGGCGGCGGAGGCGGTGGCTCGGGCGGTCAACGGGCGGGTGGTTGCCATTGATCCGCTGGCTGAAGATTACTTAACCAATATGCGCCGGATTGCCCAGGCGATCAAAGGGAGTTATGGTACAAGTGGAGAAAGCGATTGAACTTCACCAGGTTAGTTTTGCTTATGAGGACCGGATGATCCTTGAGGAGATCAACCTCACGGTCGGTGTCGGTGATTTTTTGGCGATTATTGGACCGAACGGTGGGGGGAAAACAACGCTCCTCCGGTTGTTAATGGGTAGTTTGGAACCGGCGCAGGGCGCGATCAAGCTTTTCGACCAACCACCCCGAAAGGCGCGGCGCTTAATCGGCTATGTCCCGCAACAGACTGCTTTGGACCGGGATTTTCCCGTTTCGGTGCTGGAGGTTGTGCTTATGGGACGGCTGGCACCAAACAGTTTTTTCCCCCGCTACCAACGGGAAGACTACACGGCAGCTTATGCAGCGCTACGGGCGGTCGGGGTCGAAGCGCTGGCTGATACCCGCTTTGGCGATTTATCGGGGGGACAACAACAGCGTACGTTAATCGCGCGGGCACTAGTCGGCAACCCAAAATTATTACTCCTCGACGAACCCACAGCCAGTGTGGATCCGGCGGTGGCGGAGGATATTTACCGACTGCTGGCCCAGTTGAATCAGGAAGTTACCATTGTTTTGGTCTCCCATGATCTGGGGTATGTCGCTTCCCATTTTCGCCAAGCAGTTTACCTGAACCGCCGCTTGTCTTTGTATCACCCGGGGGGAAGTGGTTGGGGTTCGTTTACCGACTGGTCTGGCGGTAAAACGAGTGTAGCGAGGGGTGGGCATTAATGGGCGCTTTTTTAGCGGCTTTGTTGCAATATAACTTTATCCAAAACGCGGTCTTGGCCGGGGTCCTATCTAGCCTGGCTTGCGGGGTGACCGGCGTTTATGTCGTGGTGAAACGGATCACCTTTATTAGTGGTGGGATCGCCCATGCGGTTCTGGGTGGAATCGGCGTTGCTTATTATCTTGGCCAGGAGCCGCTGCTCGGGGCGGCGCTTACTGCTTTAGGCTCCGCTGTTTTGCTCGGTCTGATCAATCTAACCGCCCTTCAGCACGAAGACACCATCATCGGGGCTTTGTGGGCAGTGGGCATGGCGGTGGGGATTATTTTTATGGCGTTGACGCCCGGCTACAGTGTGGATCTGATGAGTTTTCTTTTTGGCAATATTCTCATGGTTACGGAACCGGTGCTTTGGGCGCTTTTCATCTTGGATCTGGTCATCCTACTAGTGGTGGTGGGTTTTTACCGCCAGTTTCTGTTGGTTTGCTATGACGAGGAATATGCCCGCTTACGTGGTCTCCCGGTTAAAACACTCTACATTTTACTGCTTGCCCTGATCGCCTTAACAGTGGTGATCCTGATCAAAGTGGTTGGTTTGATTATGGTCATTGCCTTATTAACCTTACCGGCGGCGGTTGCGGGTCTTTTCACCCATAATTTACGCCGCATGATGGTCGTGGCCACAGGATTGAGTTTCCTTTTTATCCTAAGCGGGTTGGTCTTCTCCTACCAGTTGAACCTCCCGTCGGGGGCGACGATTGTGATCATGGCGAGCCTGGGCTATCTGGGGGCTTTGGCTTGGCGTCAGTTTTTACCCTTCGCCCGACGGCGGGAAGAAGCAGATAAAAAGTAAAAAAGTTGTTTCTGTAAACAGGTAATGATATAATTATTAACTGGTACTACATGGGTACGACAGGGAGAAACGGGTTGTGGGGAAGAGAGGTCGAAGTCGATGCTGAAGTTTTTGAAAAATATGTGGGATACCAACCAAAAGGAACTAAACCGGATTGCGCCGTTGGTGACGCGAATTAATGAGTTGGAGTCTGAATTTGTGCGCCTGTCCGATCAGGAGCTGAAAAATAAAACCGTTGAGTTTAAAGCCCGTGTGCAAAAGGGTGAATCCCTTGACGATCTTCTTCCCGAGGCCTTTGCCACGGTTCGGGAAGCGGCCAAGCGGACCCTGGGCCAACGTCATTATGATGTGCAACTGATCGGCGGGATCGTTCTGCATGAAGGGAAAATTGCCGAGATGAAAACGGGGGAAGGCAAGACCCTGGCGGCGACGCTCCCTGCCTACTTGAATGCATTGACGGGCCGGGGCGTTCATGTGGTGACGGTCAACGACTACCTGGCGAAGCGGGATAGTGAATGGATGGGCCAGATCTACCGCTTTCTGGGTCTGTCGGTTGGGGTGATTTTGCATGGCCTGACCCCGGAGGAACGGCGGACGGCCTACAACGCGGATATCACCTACGGGACGAATAACGAATTTGGTTTTGACTATCTCCGGGATAATATGGCCATCTCCGAAAAGGAATTGGTTCAGCGGGAATTGAACTTTGCTATCGTTGATGAAGTGGACAGTATTTTAATTGATGAAGCCCGGACCCCACTGATTATTTCGGGACAAGCGGAGGAGTCTACCCGGCATTACTCAGATTTTACCCGCATCGCCAATCAGTTGAAGCGGGAAGTCGACTATACGGTTGATGAAAAAGCCCGGTCGGTGGCGGTGACCGAAGAAGGGGTGGCCAAGGTTGAGAAACGGTTGGGGATCGACAACCTCTATGCCCCGGAACGGACGACCCTGGTTCATCATTTGATCCAAGCGTTAAAGGCGAAAGAGTTAATGAAGCGCGACCGCGATTATGTGGTCAAAAACGGCCAAGTGATCATTGTCGATGAGTTTACCGGGCGATTGATGTTCGGCCGCCGTTATAGTGAAGGCCTCCACCAGGCGATCGAAGCGAAGGAGAATGTAACGATCGAACGGGAGAGCCAAACCCTGGCGACGATCACCTTTCAGAATTATTTCCGGATGTACGCGAAACTGGCCGGGATGACCGGGACGGCGGAGACGGAAGAGATTGAGTTTCGGAAGATCTACGGTTTGGATGTGGTGGTGATTCCCACTAACCTACCGATGATCCGGATCGATCACCCCGATGTGGTTTATAAAACGGCGGAAGCTAAGTTTAAGGCGGTGCTCGAAGAGATCGAAACGGTGCATAAGACCGGCCGTCCGGTGCTGGTGGGGACGATCTCGATCGAAAAATCAGAGGCCTTATCCAGGGCCCTGAAAAAGGTCGGCATTAACCACCAGGTCTTAAACGCCAAATACCATGAACAAGAGGCGGAGATTATCGCCCAAGCCGGCCGGTTGGGCATGGTGACGATCGCCACCAATATGGCTGGGCGGGGTACTGATATCATCCTCGGGGGGAATGCGGAAGCTTTGGCCCGGGAGCTTTTGAAGAAGAGAGGCAACCCCGACGCGGCCACGCCCGAAGAGGTTGCGGCGGCGCTTAAAGAAGCCAAGGCGATCACCGAACGGGAACATGAACAAGTTGTCAGCCTCGGTGGGCTTCATATTATCGGTACGGAACGGCATGAAAGCCGGCGGATTGACAATCAGTTGCGCGGCCGGGCTGGGCGCCAGGGCGATCCCGGTTCTTCCCGGTTTTTCGTGGCGATGGATGATGACCTGATGCGTTTGTTTGGCGGCGAGATGATTGTCCAGTGGATGGAACGCCTGGGTTGGGAAGAGGAGATGCCGATCGAACATCCACGGATCGCGAAGGCGATCGAGAATGCGCAGCGCCGGGTGGAATCACGCAACTTTGAGATCCGCCGACAAGTTCTGGAGTATGATGACGTTCTCAACAAACAGCGGGAGACCATTTACAGCTTACGCCGGCAGTTATTGATGGGCGAAGACCTTAAGGACCAGGTCCTCGGGGCGCTTCGGGACGTCATTGCCCAACTGGTCTTGGCCCACACCGATGCCCGCCTCCCGGAAGAATGGGAGTTTGACAATATTTTAAAAGCGGCTGAACAGATCTTCCTGCCTGTGAAAACCTACACCGCAAAGGAGCTGGAAGAAGCAGCAGAAGGCCAGGCCGAACGGCTCAAAGATTTCCTTTATGACGTCGCTGTCCAGTTCTATGCGGCGAAGGAAGAGCGGGTTGGTTTACCGACCATGCGGGCCCTTGAACGTTATGTTATGCTTCGAACCATTGATAACCTGTGGATCGATCACCTCCAAAACATGGATGATCTGCGTGAAGGCGTTGG
>JAAZDX010000043.1 GCA_012512605.1 Bacillota bacterium | reverse complement strand
GCGAGTACGGCCGCGGTGAAACGGGGGAGGGTGAAGCGCAGCCCTTCCGGTAAAATAGCGGAGGGGGCAAAGTAGAAAAAGATTAGTTGTAAAATTAAAGGGGTTCCACGCATGATCAGAATAAAGAACCTAACGGGTAGGTTCAACCATTTCTGCGGTGCCATCCGGGCTAGGGCAATCAGTAAACCCAAAGGGAGCGAGAAAAGCAGGGTCAAAAAGAAGATCCGGAGGGTGGTTAAGGCTCCGGTACTCAGCAAATACACTTGTTTGAGAAGTTGTGCACTGTATTCCAGGACTAACATATGTTATAACCCCTTTTGTTGTTTAGTTGCTTATTATTTGGTCGCTATGATTATATTCGCAGCAAGCGTCGGGAATCCTCTTAAAAGATGGTTTCTATTCAGCAAAAGTTCGGGGCTCCTTCCGGGGACGGGGGCGGATCTTGTACGGGAAACGTTAGGGCGGATTAGGTAAGATTTTGAATCATATTAGAGAAAAGGGTTATGAAATTCCTCTCATGAGGATCCATAACCCTTTTTGTGTTACTGAATTTGCACCCTTCCTAGAGCCTTAGCGGTCAATAACGGTGATGTCCTCACCGAACCATTTTTCAGAGATGGCCGCCAGGGTGCCGTCTTTCGCCATGGCAATGAGGGTATCCTGGAATTTTTCCATTAACTCCCGATCACTCTTGCGAAAGCCGATTCCATATTCTTCGCTGGCCAAAGCCTCGTCCAAGACGAAAAAGTTTTTGTCTTTCTGTTGGATGTAATAGCGGGCAACGATCTCATCCATCAGGACCGCATCCAAACCGCCCAATTCCAGGTCCATGAGGGCGGTCATGTTCTCGTCAAATTCGATGACGCTTCCTAGGGATGCTTCAAAGTCAGGAGCGCTGTTTAAAGCATCTTTCGCGCTGGAGCCAGCCTGCAGGCCCAGGGTTTTCCCGGCTAAAGCGGAAAGGGAAGCGATTCCCGAATCCCCCCGGACGATCACAACCTGCCGGTTATCCATGTATGGTTTGGTGAAGAGGATATTTCTCTGGCGTTCGGGGGTTATGGTTAAACCGTTCCAGATACAATCGATGTTTTTAGTGTTTAATTCTTGTTCTTTGGCGTCCCAGTTGATGGGTTGCAATTTTAGGTCAATGCCGAGTCGGTTGCAGACTTCTTTTGCAACGTCGATATCAAATCCGACGATCTGACCTTTTTCATCCCGGAATCCCATCGGCGGGAAGCTGTCATCTAAACCCAAGACAAAAACGCCTTTTTTCATCACGTTTTCCCAGGAAGTATCCTTTTTCGCGGCGCAAACGCCGGAAAGAAGGAGGAGACTGATCAACATCAAGGTAAGGACCAAAGCAAGGCTTCTCTTCATAAATAATCACCCCACATGTATTTGTATGCAATTATACTTGAAAATCCGTTGATAGTAAAGGGTTAAACCGTTAAAATTGTCTTTCCCTGGTAGGGAGTGGTCCATGCTGGCAAGCCGGGTTATGCGTCGGGCTGAAAAAAGGTAATTCTTGTCCTCCATTATTGCTGGTTTATTGGCAGGCAACGTTGGAATAAAACTCTTTTGCATGAGGAGAAGGGAAACCGCGTTCAGAAGAGAATTTAAATTAGGTATAATATACTAAATCAATGTATGATTAAAAATTGTTCCGATTAGTCCTTGGCGAAAGGAGATTTGGTTTTGTTCTGCTTTGAAACAAGAACAAGGTTTCTGTTTTCTACCGTTGCTGGTGGGATAAAAAAAGACAAAGGTGAACGTCGCTGACGAGTCGCCTTTTTTTTGTCGATAATTAAAGGATTGTAGAGAAAGAAACAGCCAAAAGCGTTTCGCGATGGGATTTGGAGAGCAAGGAGGGAAAAATATGGCGACAATTCTTATTATTGAAGACCATGCCCTCAGCCGACAGATGCTCAATACTTGGCTTGGGTATACGGGACATACCATTTTAAAGGCGGGTAGTGGAGAAGAAGCGTTAGCGATTGCCCGCCAAAAGGTGCCGGATTTAATCATCAGTGATATTTTGATGCCGGGGATGGACGGCTTTAAACTGGTACGCCGCTTGCGGAAGGAAAAGCGTTTACCCTGGATTCCGGTCATCTTTTATACGGCTACCTACCGGCAACCCCAAGTTATTCATCTCCCTGAGATCAACGAAACTTGCCAGGTCATCCCGAAAGCCTCCGAGCCTTCTGCGCTCCTGGCCGCCATCAATGAAGTGTTAGGTCCCCCGCCGTTGCTAAGATCACCCCAGGCTGCTTACGAGAAAGAGATAACCACCGATTCGGTGCAGACAATCTTCTGCCAAGGCGCAGGATTACGGTTGGCCATTTTAATGGAGCTCAGTTATAATCTGGTTTCCGAGCGTAATCCGGCTGCGCTCTTAGAAACCTTTTGCCGGGGGGCGCGGGGATTTATTGACTGTCAGACGGCGCTACTAACGATCGAAGATGAAAAGATCAAGCGCCGTTATTTCTGGGATAAACAGCAGCAAGGAGAGGAGACTGAAGATGTTGTCGGCCAACTCCTTCCCCCGCGGGCGATCCTCCGCCAAGTAGTAAAGGAACGACAGCCTTTCCGTTGGCCGCGGAGCAGAATAATCACTAACGGTAAACGAGGACAGAGGCTTGGGGCTTACCGGTCACTGCTGGTCGTGCCAATGGCTACCCCCAATAAGGTATACGGCTGGGTCGCCCTGGGCAATCAGGAGCATGGGGTCTTCTTCACGGAAGAAGAGGCGGAGATGATTATGACCCTCAGTAAACAGGTGGCGCTGGCCTACGAAAACCTCCTTTTGATGCAGAAACTACAGGAAAACGAGAAGCGTTTACGTTTAGTTCTCTCGACGACCGGACTTTGTACTTGGACTTGGGATCTGGATTCGGATCAGTTTACTTGCTGGGTAGATGGTCAGACTCAGGATCCGGTGACCTTAACGGTCAATGAGTATTTTGCCGCCATTGACCCCCAGGACCGGGCGGAGGTTTACGGCCAATTGAAGCGGGCAATCCGTCATGGCCATGATTTTGAAGTCGAATACCGTACGAATTTTGATGGGCGGCAATATTGGCACCTGGCCAAAGGATTGGTTACCCGGGTGGGGAAGACGGCGACCGAAGTGATCGGGATTAACT
>JAAZDX010000042.1 GCA_012512605.1 Bacillota bacterium | reverse complement strand
TAAAATTTCATGCGAAGATTGCAGAACTATCTGGAAATAGTCTGCTCAGGATCTTCGTCTGTTCGATGAACCATTTGCTTAAAGTTGTTATTAAACAGGCAATCCAGAGCGAAGGCGGTTCCCAGGATGGAATTGATTATCATGACCGTATTATCACGGCTTTACGCTCCCGTGATGCCAATTTGGCCGAACAGGTTATGCGTGCGCATCTAAAAGAGTCGCTCCGGCGGCAGCAGTGGTTCGAAGCGGTAAAAAACAAAAACGCCGTTGATACTTAGTTCCGTGTTGCAGTCACGATGGTTATCTCGGATCTTTTCGTATAAAGCATCAATCCGAGTCGCCGGATAGTGCTCGCCAGAGGTCGATTTCTAAACACTTCTACCGAGGTATCCTTCATGGTAAGCCATCGGACAACACTCCTTGGTTTGGTTGAGCAACTTAGCGCTGTCGGCCAGTCAAAAGCGGATCGAGGGTTTGGGTGATTATAAAGCTCCTCACTTCCTTAGGACTTTAAAACGGGGTGAGATAGGGGATAAAAACTTATCCGGTCACAATATTCCGGTATTCATTGGGGGATACCCCTACCACCTTCTTGAAAACCTTGCTGAAATAGGCCGGATCTTTGTAGCCGACCATCTCCCCAATCTCGTAACTCTTCATTTGTAAATCCTTCAGGAGTTCCTTGGCCTTTTCCATCCTGACCTTGGTTAGGTAGTTGGTGATGGTTTCCCCGGTCTGGTTTTTAAACAAATCCGAAAGATAGCTGGGACTCAGATAGATCTGTTCCGCAAGCGTACTCAAGGAGATCTGTTCATGATAATGCTCGTTGATGTAGTCTTTGATTATTTGGACCAGCCTTTTGTCCTTCTTCTTCCGGATCTCGACAATCTCCTTGATGACTTCAGTATATAACTTGGTATTGTACTGGACCAAACAATCAAGGGTATCAAAGGCCTCCAGATTTTTGGGGTAACATTCCTCCAATCCGTATAATTCGACCAAAGATTTGCTGAACTCCGGATAACTGGATTGCAGCCGGACATAGACTTCGATCAGGAGCTTGGTCACTTCCAAAGGATCGAATTGAAACCGGCGGAATTGCGCGGCAAGCTCGCCAAAAACCTGAGGGATCTGGCCCTCGTTGCCCACTTCCAAACAGTTTTTCAAGGAATGCTCCAGATTGTTTAGGATCTCGATGAAGAGATCCTTTTTTGCCTCACCGTTCTGGCTAGGCTTGCCGGTGGCCCCCCCACTAATGACCACCGGCTTTTCATGGTAAAACCTCTGCCTGAGTAAGGTAGCGGCTTCCTGATAGCACTCTTTTAAGCTTAATAAATCCTTGCCAGGTGGTCCATAGCTTACGGTCACGCGGATTCCGGGCGCATTTGCCGCCAGAGCGGCCAAACCTGCTTCAAGCGCCTCCCGGCGCAATTGCGACTCTTCATACGGCGTCGAAATCAGATAAAGCTGTCCCCCAGGAATTGAGCAGGAGAGCGGCTCGTAATAAGCGGCCAAAACCTCCTCAAAACAGTTTTTTACCTTAAGGCACATACTGTTTGCCGCCTCAACTCCCGCTTCCCGGCAGAGCCAACGGTAATTGTCGAGGCTGACGATGATCACCCAATAATTCCCGGGGTTGATCTTGATTTCGTAGCGGGAAAACTTTTCTTCAACTTCCTCTCGGCTGAACTTGGAGGTGGTGATCAGATCAAAGATAAACTGCTCCTTCAAAAAAGGAAGCCCTTCGTTCAGCTTTTCCTGGAGATTTGATTCGATCATTCTCTGTTTTTTGTCCGATTCAATAAAAGACGAGATTTTTTCCAGCAAAGAGATCAACTGGTTATCATCAACCGGTTTCAATAAGTAATCCAAAGCGCCAAAGCGCATGGTTTCCCGGACATAATCAAACTCGCTAAAGCCGCTGATGACAATCTTTTTAACCCCTGGAAAACTCTGTTCCAGTTCTTTGACTAATTCCACCCCGTCCATCTGCGGCATTTTCACGTCGGTAATCACCACGTCCGGCTGGTGGCGGCGGATTAATTCCAGTGCTTCCAGACCATTAGCTGCTTCCCCCACCACCTGGAATTTTGTCTTCGAGAGGACTTTGACCAGCCCTTTGCGGATTAACTCTTCATCATCAACGACAATGATCTTTAACATGGGACCCTCCTCTTTTCTAGCTGCTAGATGACGATCGCATTCATGCGGTCAATCACCGGCAGCTTGATGCGGACCACCGTGCCTTGCCCCGGCTCGCTGGAGATCCTAATCCCATATTCCTCACCGTAATAAAGCTTAATCCGCTCGTTGACATTTTTCAGACCAATACTCTTGGTATGGTTCCCCGAGGCGCCGGGGTCCTGAATCCTCCGGTTGATCTGTTCTAGTTGTTCCCGGTCGATGCCAACTCCGTTATCGGCTACTTCGAAATAGGTCCCGTCCTCATGGCATCTTCCGGTAATCTTGATTACACCGAGGCCCACTTTGGATTCTAAACCGTGATAGATGGAGTTCTCAATCAATGGCTGGAAGACCAGTTTGATGATTTTTAAATCGTATAACCTGGGGTCAAGATCCGTCACCAGCTCGAATTTGTTCTTAAACCGCAAATTCTGGAGGGTTAAGTAGTTTCGGAGATATTCCATTTCGTCGCGGATAGTTACCGCCTGGTTTTCGATTTGCACCGTATAGTGCAGCAGTTTTCCTAGAATCAGCATCATTTTTGAAGTATCATGGTCATCGTTTAGATCGGCCATTCGGCGCAAGGATTCCAGGGTATTATAGAGGAAATGGGGGTTTATCTGGGCCTGGAGCGTGCTTAATTCAATCTCCCGCTTTCTGATTTGTGCCTGTAACAACCCCAGCTCCACTTCTTTCTCCTTCAACCGGGAGGCGTAAACAATATTGACCAGATTGTCCAGTTTGGTGATCATCTGGTTAAAACTCTTGCCCAGCCGGCCAATCTCATCATTTTGCTTCACTTTAAAGCGAACCGAGAGATCCCCTTTTTCCACCACACTCATGGTCCCGATCAAGGTTTTTATGGGTTTTGTGATGCTAAAAGTGAATAGTAGCGAAATTAACACCGCTATAGTGGTAAACGCGACGCCCACGAATAAAGTGATCAACCCCACCACCTTTGATTCTTTGTACAGGAACGAGGTAGCGGCCAGGTTCAGCAGGTACCAGTTGCTTCCTTCCACCCGTTCCCCGGTAACCAGATACTCGCGGCCGTCAATCCACGTATAAAAACTATCCTGGAACTTCTCGCCGGACAATAACGGATTGAGGAGTTGCGGTTGGTCCATAATCCCAGTAATGCTCTTTCCGATCTTCTCCTTGAGCGGGCAGGCGATAATCGTTCTGTTATCATCAATCACCAACGAATAATTGTTGTACCATTCGGGGTTATGATTAATGTCCAACCGTAAATTGATGATTTTGTCAATCCGTTCCACCCTGGTCAGGATCCCAAAAGCGCCTAAAGGTTCACCGGTGTCCAGATCATTTACGGCACAGGCGGCAATGATGTAATTTTCAGCATTGGTTTGGTCACTGTTTAAAGGTGAGGACCAGATCATTTTCCCGGCTGAAGAAAGGACTTTCGCAAAATAAGGGGAGTTTTTAATCTCTTGCAAAAAGCTGCCGGCGGTGTATTCATAACCGCAGAGAATAAGCGCGCCGTAATAAAAGGGCTTTTGCTCGCCCGAGGGGATGAAGAGGCAACCGTAGATATCCAAATCTCCGGTCAAGTAGACTTTTAGGAATTCACTTAAAGCGTATGACGTGTAGCTATTGGGATTATTAATATAGCTTTTGAGAAGGTTATTCCCCTCCCTGTTCACAACGACGGACAAACAGATATTGCGATAGGCATTAATCTTGTTCTGCAGGTTCATGGTGGCCTGTTCCAGGCCGCGGAAAGAATACTCCGTTACCTTGCGGTTGATCGCTGCCCGCGAACTGATATATGAGATCAGCCCCACAATGGTTACGGGAATCAGCGAGACAATCAAGAAATAGGTCAGGAGTTTATAACTGATGGAGATGTTGCGGAAGCGGAAAGAAAACGGCCGGGGTTTTGTGGTTTTTCGCGGGTTCCGCGTAAATATTCGCGTTTTTCCCATTATAATCACCCACTAATATCATAGCACAAGTGAGAAAGATGGAAATAGTTTTTTACGCACCGGCGACCGATGAGGAAAGGAACGATCTCCACAAAGCAGTTTCTCCGTAAATGCTAAAGAAAAGGCAGGATAACTCCTGCCTTTCTTTGCTTCCGCGTCTCCTTGGGTCTCTTCTGCTTAGTTCCAAGGCACCGTATTGGCCAATACCTCATCCAGGTTGTTCTTGTCGACAACCACCAAACCGGTGTCAATGAAGTCGGGCACCGATTTGCCGTTGATCAAGTCGACCATCCTCCGGACCCCCAAATCACCCATGGCATAGAAGTCTTGGCCAATTAAGGCGCTGGCCGCCCCGTCCTTCATATAGACCAGGCAGGGATAGAAAGTATCCATGGAGACCAGCAAACCGCCTTTTTCCACCCAAGCCTTGACATTGGGCATGGAACCCGGCTTGGAGAAATAAGGCCAGCCGCCGGCGACAAAGAACGCGTCCAGCTTCGGGTTGGCCCGGACATATTGCTCCATTAATTCCACGGCGCGGTTGGTATCGTCGTCGCAAGCCATGGTCGAGGTGTAATTCATCTTAATGTTGGCTTTCTGGACAGCTTCCTTAAACCCTCTAATCCTTTCGTTAAGGTTGAAGGCGCCCAGACCGCCGGTTAAGATCGCGCAGGATACGGTCTGCTTATCTTTCTTCGCTTCTTTAAGCAGTTTGACCATCATTTCGCCGCAGGCCAGACCGGCCTTGTAGTTGTCGGTCCCACAATAGAAGCTCCGCTTGCTGTCCGGGGAGTCCGAATCGAAGGTGGCCACCTTGATCCCAGCGGCAACCGCCCGGTCGATCACGCTCTTCAGGGCGCCAGCGTCCGTACAACTGATGACCATGCCGTCGACTTTACGCTGGATTAGCCCCTCAATCACACTCACCTGGCTGGCGGCGTCGGCGGTGGTGGAACCGGTCCAAATGAAGTTGACACCCAACTCCTTGGCGGCGGCTTCGCCTCCGGTTTTGGCATCAAGAAAAACCGGGTTATCAAGGGATTTGGGGATCATGGCGATCGTCAGGGTTTTCGCCTGGACCGGGACGAGTAAACCAACCAGAATCACTAAGAAAAGCAGCAGTTTCACTAATTTTTTCATTTTACCCCTCCTATCCTGTTTTTAAATGGAGTAAATTCCAACAAGCAATCCTCTTACGCTTTCACCTCCCTTAGTTGTCGCTTTTGGTTATATTTCGCTCTGAATTGATCGATCGCGACCGCGATGACAATGATGGTACCGATGGCAAACTGAACCCAGTACGGACTGACATCAAGCAGAACCAAGCCGTTACGGATCACGCCCATAATCGCTGCTCCGGTAATCGCCCCCAAAACAGTACCGGAGCCCCCGTTGGCGCTGGCGCCGCCGATATAGACGGCGGCAATCACATCCAGTTCATACCCCAAACCCAGGGTTGATTGGGCTACGCCCAGCCGGGCCGCGCAAATAATGCCACCGGCGGCGGCCAAAACACCGGATAAGATATAGACCAGGCACTTAATCCGCTTGATATTGATCCCCGAAACTTCGGCCGCTTCCTCGTTCCCCCCCAGGGCGTAAATCCGGCGCCCGACCACGGTCCGGCTTAAAAAGACCGCGAAGCTCACCCCCATAATTACCATATAGATTACGGGCAGGGGGATCGGCCCCAGATAGCCTTGGCCGATGGCGGCAAAAGCATCAGGGCACGGTACGGTGTAACCTTTTGTAATCGCATAAGCCAAGCCCCGGGCAATGCTCAGGGTGCCCAAAGTGGCGATAAACGGGGGGAGATTCAGTTTTGTAATGAAGAAGGCGTTCAACGCACCAATCATCCCGCCGCCAATCAAGCCGATGATGATGGCCACCGGGACCTGGAAAGCCCACTCGTGCATCAAGAAACCGGCCAGTACCGAACCGAAACCCATGATCGAGCCTACGGAGAGGTCGATCCCGTTGGTGATGATCACCATCAATTCCCCAATCGCCGCAATGGCGATGTACGAAAACTGGCGCGCCACCGAAAGCAAATTGTCGGAAGTGGGAAAGGTTTCCCGGCAAACAACCATTAGGACCAGGCAGATCAGGAAGAGAATCAGGAAGATCCCGGTTGTTTCCGAACGAAAAATCCGCTTCAGGCTGATTTTCATGGGATCCAGTTTGTCGGTGTAGTTGTAACTGTCTTTTGCGTGATTTTTGGCCTTGTCTTGCTTGACTTGCTTGACTGGTTCTCCTCTTTGTAGCATTCAGACTCTCCTCGCTTTTACAATAATTGATTGAAACTAAATTGCCGACGATTAGTTGTCCTAAATCACCGGCGACGAACATTGATTGGGCTAAATCACCATT
The DNA here is from genome assembly GCA_012512605.1 of Bacillota bacterium. Lineage (GTDB taxonomy): Bacteria > Bacillota > UBA4882 > UBA10575 > UBA10575 > Capillibacterium. The sequence continues at coordinate 3,658 of JAAZDX010000042.1, read as the reverse complement.
ATTTAAATATACTAACTCACGGCCAAACTCATGATTTTCTCCTGGGTTGCTTCTTCACGTTCCAGGACGCCGGTAATCCGGCCTTCATGCATCACCAAAATCCGGTCGCTCATACCCAAAACCTCCGGCAATTCGGAACTGATCATGATAATACCAACCCCTTGTCCTGCGAGATCGGATATGATCCGGTGAATCTCCGCTTTTGCCCCCACATCGATGCCGCGGGTTGGTTCATCAAGGATCAGGATCTGCGGCTTAACCGCCAGCCATTTGGCAAGGACCACTTTCTGCTGGTTACCACCGCTCAAGGTCGAGACCTTCCTCTCCAGCGACGGGGTTTTGATCTGCAATTTTTGTACATATTCCCTGACTAAAGAATTCTCCGCCCGGAACTTGATAAACCCGGCCCGCTGCAACGCGCGCAGCGCAACCAAACTCGCATTCTCCCGGATGGACATCCCTAGGATTAGCCCTTGTAGTCTCCGGTCTTCCGTGACAAAAGCAATCCCTTCCCTGATGGCATCTTCAGGGGAATTGATGCGGACCGGGCGCCTGTTAATATAGATCTCGCCGTTCGAAAAAGGGTCCAGGCCAAAAATCACCCGCATCAACTCGGTTCGCCCGGCGCCGACTAAGCCAGCCACGCCTAAAATCTCGCCGCTTCTTAATTCAAAACTGATGTCTTTCAGTACACTGGGCACCGTGAGGTTTTTGACCCTGAGAATCTCTTCGCCGATCGCGGCGGGCGCTTTTGGGAAGATCTTCTTTAGCTCCCTGCCCACCATCAGTTGGATCATTTTCTCTTCAGTCAAATCCGGGCGTTCGATGACCCCGGCATTTTCGCCGTCACGCAGGACATGGACACGGTCGACAATCTCGATGATCTCGTTCAACCGGTGGGAGATAAAGATGACGGAGACGCCGGCGGCTTTCAGGTTTCTGATGATTTGAAACAACAACTGGGTTTCCCGTTCAGTTAGCGAGGAAGTCGGTTCATCCATAATGATTAATTTGGCTTTCAAAGAGAGGGCCTTGGCCACTTCAACCATTTGGCGCTGGGCGACAGGGAGATTGCAGACCAGTGTTTCCGGCCTGCAGTTCAGCCCAACCCTTTTCATCAACGCCAAGGCCTCGGCGTTGGTCTGCGAATAGTTCATGAATCCCCCGCGGCTCTTTTCGCGTCCGGCGAAAATATTCTCCGCCACGCTTATATTGGGGAAGAGATTCAGTTCCTGAAAAATAACGCTGATCCCCAATTGGTGGGAATGATGGGGGGATAAAATCTCCACCTTTTGCCCGTCAAACATGATCTCGCCCGTGTCTTTGCTGTAAACGCCGGCCAAGATCTTGATTAAGGTTGATTTACCGGCGCCATTCTCCCCGACCAGCCCCAGGATTTCCCCTCTTTTCACATCCAGGCTGACGTTATTCAAGGCGAGCACGCCGGGAAACCGTTTGCAAATATTACGCACTTCCAGAATATACGGCATAACAATCCCCCGCATGGATTTCTTCTCTTCTAGATTATCATCTTCCATATTCAAACAGAATTGTCTATCTTTCTATTTCTTGCAATATTTTTGGATAAATAAAGGGTGGGACAAGGGGGCGGTTTTGCGTCTCTTGGCGAAGGATCGCTCCGGCGGTTCCATATCTTAGATGCCTTGAAACGAAGGGCGCTGTTAAAATTGGCATCAAACAAGGGAAAGAGCGCTGTGATGCTGAATCAATAATTATTCACGATTCGTTCACCAAGAAGCGCGACTCGGTTATCCCGGAATGATCTTGACAGCAACGGAGAACTTCTTTATAATTAACAGAATTTAAGAGAACGGATGGAGGTTGTTCAATGGCTTATTTTTATGACGAACCAAGTCGGACCTTCAGCGAATATTTACTCTTACCCAATTTAACCACAAAGGACTGTGTGCCGGAGAATGTCAGCCTGAAGACACCAATTGTTCGGTTTAACCGGGGAGAAAACTCTCCGCTCCACCTGAATATCCCCCTTGTCTCCGCCATCATGCAAGCGGTTTCCGGGGAACGGATGGCGATCGAACTGGCCAGGTGTGGTGGGCTCTCTTTCATTTTTGCCTCCCAACCCATTGAAGCCCAGGCCGATATGGTGAAGCGGGTAAAAAGCTATAAAGCCGGTTTTGTCGTCAGCGACTCCAACTTAACCCCCGAGCATACGCTGGAGGATGTGTTGGCCTTGACCGCCAAAACCGGCCATTCCACCATCGCCATTACCGATGACGGTTCCCCCAACGGGAAGCTCCTGGGGATCATCACCAGTCGAGATTACCGGAGGGGGCGCACCCCGGTCGAGACGAAAGTGAAGGAATTCATGACCCCCTTTGCCGAGATGGTTTACGGGCGGGAAGGGCTTACCCTCTCGGAGGCTAACGACTTGATCTGGGAGCATAAACTAAACTGTTTGCCCATTATCGATGAGAACCAGCGTTTGAAGTACCTGGTTTTCCGGAAAGATTACACCGCCCACAAAGAAAATCCGTTGGAGCTTTTGGACCAGCACAAAAGGTTGATGGTGGGGGCCGGGATCAACACCCGGGATTACCATGACCGGGTGCCAGCGTTGGTGGAAGCCGGTGCGGATCTGCTTTGTGTCGACTCTTCCGATGGTTTCACCGAATGGCAGTTTGAGACGATTAAGACCATTAAGGAAAAGTACAATGATGGGGTTAAAGTCGGTGGCGGTAACGTGGTGGACCGGGAAGGCTTTTTATATCTGGCCGAAGCCGGGGCTGATTTCGTGAAGGTCGGGATTGGCGGTGGTTCGATCTGTATCACCCGGGAACAGAAGGGAATCGGGCGGGGACAAGCCACGGCCGTGATTGAAGTGGCAAAGGCGCGCGACGAATACTTCGCCCGGACCGGGATCTATATCCCCATCTGCTCCGACGGAGGGATTGTCCACGACTACCATATCGTGCTGGCCTTGGCGATGGGGGCCGACTTTGTGATGCTGGGCCGGTATTTTGCCCGGTTCGACGAGAGCCCGGCCCGGAAGATCCGGCATGGAATGAACTACGTGAAGGAATACTGGGGTGAGGGTTCGAACCGGGCACGGAACTGGGCCCGCTATGACCAGAGTGACGAGGAGCACTTAACCTTTGAAGAAGGGGTTGACTCCTATGTCCCCTATGCCGGAAAATTAAAAGACAACCTCGATTTAACCCTGGCGAAGATCAAATCGACGATGTGTAATTGTGGGGCCCTATCCATCCCCGAGTTACAGCAGAAAGCCCGTCTTACCTTGGTCTCCCCGCTTACCCTGCGGGAAGGCAGCGCCCATGATGTGATTCTCCGGAAAGAGACGGATCACGATTTTTCTTAACGGGTGTTACCTGTGGGTAGGACCGAAAAAAGCCACCGTTAACGGTGGCTTTTTTGCTGATTTCAACTGTGGTCTGTTGATCAAGGGAAAGTGGTGGAAGCTAATCACGTTTGATTTTCCGTGCTTCGAAATAAAACCGCTTTTCATCGGCTTCACCCATGGAAAAGGTCTTACGGGGTAAAGCGCCGTCGCGGATGACCGTTTTAAAGAGGTCATGCGTGTTTAAAGGTGGAAGGATAAGACCGAGGTTTCCTGGTTGTCGTCCCAGGGTCGTAATATTTTCATCGCCGTGGATATAGT
>JAAZDX010000041.1 GCA_012512605.1 Bacillota bacterium | reverse complement strand
CCCACCGGTCGGTCCAGACGATGGACTAACCCCAAATAGACTTGGCCTGGCTTTTGGTAGCGTACTTTGAGGTCTTCCTTCAAGAGCGACAGCAGATCCGGATCGCCCGAGGCATCGCCCTGCGTTGGCATATTCACTGGTTTCTCGACCACTAGAAGATGATTGTCTTCATAGAGAAGAGTAATCTTTTGTTGGCCCATTCCTTTCCCTCCCTGCCGTTCTCTGCCTTACGAAGCAGGAAAATGCCGGAGCGGCTAACTGCCCTCTCCAGCTATATTGTTTTCCGCTAATCATCGCTCTTTTTCAGATTGCTCTCATTGGTATGGTTCCCATAAAATTAGGGAATACAGAACTAAGTATAACATAAGTACAAGCGGTTAAAGATCATAACCATCTATTAGTGGCCAGGAAGCGTGGTTTTTTGAATTTATCTTGACAGGAAAGCGAAGCCAGGATAAAATTATGATTAAACAATTGCTTAATCGTTATAGGAGTGGATAATATTGGCCCAGAAAAATCCGGACCTTTGTGACACTTTTTGTCCGTCAGAACTAGATTTTGCGGCGATGCGTACGAAAGCGGAGGAAGTGGTTGGGTTAGCCGAGGTTTTCAAGGTGTTGGGGGATGAGACCCGGACGAAGATTGTTTATCTCCTAGCGGAGCGGCCACTATGCGTTTGTGATCTGGCGGAGATTTTGGAGATGACCCTCCCGGCAATCTCCCACCACCTCCGGTTGCTGAAGGCGATGCGGCTGGTTAAATACGTCCGGGAAGGGAAGATGGTCTATTATTCTTTGGATGATCATCACATTATGAATTTAATCAGGGAAGCGCAAGAGCATCTGGCGGAAGAGAAGATGTAAAACGAAAAAGAAAGAAGGGAGAAAGATGCGTTGCACTCTAGATGGCTTGGATTGCTCTAATTGTGCGGTAAAAATCGAAAGAGAATTGAACAAGAACCCGGGATTAGAAAACGTCAAGGTGAACTTTGCGACGAAAAGTATTGAACTGCCGGAAGAGCACTTTGCCGTTGCTCAAGAGGTGATCGCCCGGATCGAACCGGAGGTCAAGTTAAGAAAAGACCGGGACGAAGGGGCCGACCCCGAAAAAAAGAAGCATCTCCCGTTGTGGATTTCTGGTATCTTATTTGTGATTGGTTTCGTTTTTAATGAACAGTTGCATAATACACCCTATTCATGGTTGGAATATTTGGTTTTACTCACTTCCTATTTCCTTGTGGGCTGGCCGGTCATCACCCGCGCCTTGCGGAACCTGGTGCGTGGCGATGTTTTTGATGAAAACTTCCTGATGGCCCTGGCCACGGTTGGTGCGATTGCGATTCACCAATTACCGGAAGCCGCCGGCGTGATGCTCTTTTACGCTGTCGGTGAATACTTTCAGGAGAAGGCGGTGAACCGCTCGCGGCGTTCGATCAAGGCGCTCCTTGATATTCAACCGGAATACGCCAACCTCAAAGAGAACGGAACAACCCGTCGGGTCCGACCCGAAGAAGTTACAGTGGGCCAGACCATCGTGGTGAAGCCGGGGGAAAGGGTACCATTGGATGGGGAGGTCGTGGCGGGGACCTCTTTTGTTGACACCTCCGCCTTGACCGGAGAGTCCTCGCCGCGGAAGATGGAAACGGGTACCCCAATTTTGGCGGGGATGGTGAATGGCGAGGGTTTACTCACGGTCAAAGTAACGAAGCCTTACAAGGATTCATCGGTGGCGCGTATTTTGAACCTGGTGGAGAAGGCCGGGGAAAGGAAAGCCCCGACCGAACAGTTTATTACGGTCTTTGCCCGGTACTACACGCCGTTAGTTGTGGCTGCGGCGGTGCTGATTGCGGTGGTGCCACCACTCTTTATCCCGGGCGCAACCTTTAACACTTGGCTCTACCGGGCCCTCGTCTTGCTGGTCATCTCCTGCCCTTGTGCATTAGTGGTCTCGATTCCCCTAGGCTATTTTGGCGGGATCGGCGGCGCCTCGCGTAATGGAATCTTGATTAAAGGGGCTAATTACCTGGACGCGCTGGGCAGTGCCCATACGGTGGTTTTTGATAAGACCGGTACGCTGACGAAAGGCGTTTTTCGCGTAACGGAAGTGGTGCCGCGGAACGGTTTTACCCAGGAGGAAGTGTTGGCCGCAGCAGCGTGGGCTGAGGTGTTTTCGAACCACCCGATTGCCCACTCCCTGCGCGAGGCGTATGGTCGGCAGATCCCGGTTGATTTGGTCCATGATTACCAGGAGATTCCAGCCCATGGGATCTGTGCGGTGGTCGATGGGAAGCATGTTCTGGCGGGTAACGACCGCCTGATGCACCGGGAAGAGATTGACCATGAAGATGAAGATTGTGAAGTCCAAGGCACCATTGTTTATGTGGCGATTGAACGGGAGTACGCTGGTTATATTGTCATCGCCGATGAGATCAGGGAAGATGCGAAAGTCGCGGTGGAAGACCTTAAAGCCTTGGGTGTGCAAAAGGTGTTTATGCTCACCGGAGATGACGCCACCGTGGCGGCGCGGGTTGCCGACCAACTGCAATTGGATGGTTTTCGGGCCGAGCTATTGCCGGAAGACAAGGTGACCCGCCTTGAGGAGCTCATGGCGGAGCTGCCCAACCGCAAACAAGAAAAGTTAGTCTTTGTTGGTGATGGGGTGAACGATGCACCGGTCATCACCCGGGCTGACATCGGGGTTGCCATGGGCGGACTGGGGAGCGATGCGGCCATCGAAGCCGCGGATGTGGTTTTGATGGAGGATGCCCCCTCCAAACTGGCTCGGGCGATCGAAATTGCCCGACGGACCAGGAGGATTATCCGGCAAAACATCTACATGGCGTTAGTGGTAAAAGCTTTCTTTCTCTTCCTGGGCACCTTTGGGGTGGCCACGATCTGGGAAGCGGTCTTTGCCGACGTGGGCGTGACTTTACTGGCGGTTTTTAATGCTTCCCGGACCCTACGCGAGGGTAGCCGCCGCCGGATCAATTAGGTTCTTTTGCTCCTATGCAATCTTTCTTCTTGCCCGGGAGGAGAAAACAGTTTATTATAAATGAGAGCAGCGGTCATGCTGCTCTCTTTTGTCGTGCGGCAGCGGGCAGTTTGATAAATTTTAATCTTTGCGCTGGTAGGATTGGCCCAAGAAGAACAGTATATAATGATTAGAGTGGTTTAAGACTGGTTGGTCCGGTGGGTAGGCCAGTTTGGATCTGGCCAAATTTAAAGAGGGAGAGATTGTGGTATGGAGACTTTAATTATTGTGTTAAAATCGGTGTTTTTAGGGATTGTGGAAGGGATCACCGAGTTCCTACCGGTCTCTTCCACCGGGCATCTGGTCATTGCCGAAAATCTGATCGGCTTTCGCGGGCAAAGCCCAAACTATGTTGAGATGTACACCTACGTGATCCAACTGGGCGCCATTTTAGCGGTGGTGGTCTTATATTGGGCAAAAATTAAGGAGACCTTGGTTAACTTTTTCCCCCAACCGGGTGAGTATGACCGTTCGGGTTTTAAATTTTGGTTCACGATCTTGGTGGCCTGTATCCCGGGTGGTGTTTTGGGCGTTCTCTTTGATGATTTAGCCGAACAATATTTGTTTGCGCCGGTCCCGGTTGCTATAGCCCTGTTTGGTGGCGGGCTTTTGATGCTCTATGCGGAGAAGCGTTTTCGGAACAATCAAGTTAAGGGCGGAGGGTGGGAGATCTCCCTGCGGCAAGCATGGACCATCGGTCTGTTCCAATGCTTGGCGATTATTCCGGGTATGTCCCGTTCAGCTTCGACGATCATCGGTGGTTGGGTTGCCGGACTGACGACAGTGGCGGCCACCGAATTCTCATTTTTCCTTGCGATCCCGGTGATGGTAGGAATGAGCACCCTGAAAATCATCAAGATCGGCGGGATTGGACTGTTGACCACGGGGGAACTCCTCTCCTTAGGAGTTGGTTTTGTGGTCTCCTTTCTGGTTGCTTTGGCCGTTGTCGACGGGTTTATTGCCTATCTCAAGAAAAAGCCGATGAAGATCTTTGCCCTCTACCGGTTGGTCTTTGCACTGATCATGTTAGGGGCTGGCTTCGCTGGATTCTTCTAAATGGCCCGGGCGTTAAAACCATGCCCTTCGTCCCTTATAATTTCAGGAGGAGAAGAAATTGAACCGAAATAATTATGTCTGGAATGGGGTGTTTGCCGACCGGAACTTTTACCGTCGCGTGCTGACCCTGGCCATCCCGGTGACCATCCAAAACTTTATTGGATCATTTTTAAACATGGTCGATACGGTAATGGTCGGACAGCTAGGGGAGACGGAGATTGCGGCGGTGGGCATTGCTAACCAGTATTTTTTCATTTTTATGATGGTTTTGATCGGCCTAAGCGCCGGATGTTCCGTTTTTATTGCGCAGTTTTGGGGGACGCAGGATCTAAAAAATATCCGGCGGATTTTCGGGGTCGGATTGGGGTAGGCCGTTTTTGTTT
>JAAZDX010000040.1 GCA_012512605.1 Bacillota bacterium | reverse complement strand
ATTAACTTGGATATTACGGAACGAAAACGGTTGGAGGAAGAAGCGATCGCTTCCGAGCGCGAACTGCTAAAAATCACCCTGAATTCGCTGGAAGAAGGGGTGGTTGCGACCAACCGGAGTGGCCGGGTGATGTTTTTGAACTGTGCTGCCCTAAAGATGATTGGGTGCAGTGAAGAAGAAGCATACGATCAACCCCTCAGCCAACTCCTCTCCGTTTGCGATGGGAAAACTGGCGAAAAGCTTGCGGCCTTCTCTCCGGAGACCACCTATCCCGATCTGGTGTTAATCACCCGCAATTTGGGGAAGATTCCGATTACGTTGCAGAACTCCCCAATTAAACTACCGAACGGAAAAGAGATCGGGATGGTCACTGTTTTTCAGGATGTTACGGAAAAACGCCATGCCGAACGGGAGCTGATTAAGACGGCAAAACTGGAGTCATTGGGGGTCTTGGCGGCAGGTATTGCCCACGACTTTAACAATACTTTAGCAGCGATCATCTCTAACCTGCAGTTGGCAACGATCCAGTATGACAAGCAGATCGATATCTCATCTACCCTGGCGCAGACGGTGGAGATCTCCCATAAAGCCAGCGCTCTAACGAAACAATTACTGACCTTTGCTAAAGGTGGGGCACCGGTTAAAAAAAATGCCCCGCTTGATCGGCTTATCCGGGATACCACCGAATTTGTGCTCCGTGGTTCCAATATTAAAGTGGAATACCGGATTCCACCTGATCTTTGGTCTGTCGCCATCGATGTTGGCCAGATCAGTCAGGTCTTGCACAACCTAGTCCTTAATGCAAAGCAAGCCATGAAACACGGTGGGATTATTAAGATCAGTGTTGAAAATATTGAAGTTGGGGTGGAGCGAAAGCTGAAACCTGGCAAATATGTGCGAGTAACCGTCGAAGATCAGGGCGTTGGGATCAAACCAGAGCTTTTGGGGAAGATCTTTGATCCCTTTTTTACGACCAAGCCCAGTGGCAACGGGTTAGGGCTGGCGACGGCGTTTTCAATCATCCGACAACATGACGGGGAGATCGAAGTAGAATCGGAGGTGGAGGTTGGTTCGACTTTTCGGATTTACTTGCCAGCCTCCGTACACACCAAAGAAATAGAAACAACAAAAAAAGAAACAGCGGTGACAGAAGAACGGTTACGGATTCTGTTGATGGACGATGAAGAACTGATCTGCCGGGCCGTGGCCGAACTGCTGACCACCTTCGGCCATGAGATTGTCACCACACGCAACGGTGAGGAGGCCATCCACGCCTATCAGGAGGCCAAAGCGGGGAACACCCCCTTTGATGTGGTGATCCTAGACTTGACCATTCCGGGTGGGATCGGCGGAGAGGAGGTCATCGCCAGACTCGGAGTTTTGACCCGCAGATCAAAGCGATCGTTTGTAGCGGTTATGCTGCGGATCCGATCATGGCTGATTACGAAAGACACGGGTTTTCCGGCGTAGTCAGCAAACCATACCGGATCGATGAATTACTGGCTGTTCTTCGGCAGGTAACAGCTGATTAATAAATTTACGTTTATGACGAAAATTTACACATTTCCATCAAATGCTTGAAACTATTACAAAAATTATCTAAAATAGTAAGAGGATAGTAGAATTCTAGCTTATTGTTTTAAAAATAACGAAGGAGGCGCCTTAATGGTAAAAAAAGTCTTAGTCGTTCTGGTCATTTTGGTGGTGGCCGCCCTGATCGTGGTCAATGTGGGACAACGCACTGGGGTGCTGAAGATGGGTCGCCTAAAAGTAGGGATGGTGACTGATGCGGGCACCATTGATGACAAATCGTTTAACCAGGGTACTTGGGAAGGGGTACTTCAAGCCGGTGAGGAACTTGGTCTGGAAACGAAGTATTTGAAACCGGCGGGGACGACGGAAGCCGATTATCTGACTGAGATCGGCAACCTTTATGATGCGGGTTTCAAATTTATCGTCTGTCCTGGCTTTAAATTTGAAACGGCCATCTTCCAAGCTCAAGATAAATATCCAGATGCAAAGTTCGTGATCATCGACGGTAACCCCCACGCGGGAGATTTTGTTCCGGTCGTTAAAGAAAATACCGTTTCGATCTTCTTCGCGGAACATGAATCCGGGTTCATTGCCGGTGTTGCCACGGCGTTGCAACTGAAAGAAGGCGAACTCGGCTACATTGGCGGTATGGAGATCCCGGCGGTGCAGAAATTTAACTGGGGTTTCCAACAGGGGGTCAACTACGCTAACGCCAATTTAGGGACCAACATGGTGATCCGGCCGGAAAATGTGATCTACCAAGGCTCTTTCGATAACGTCGCAGCTGGACAACAACTGGCGGCGCAGATGTATGACCGCGGCGTGAAAGCGATCTTTGCGGCAGCCGGTGGAGTAGGGATTGGTGTGATCAATGAGGCGAAAGCTCGGGTGCGGGCCGGCGAAGAAGTTTGGGTGATTGGTGTTGACGTTGACCAGTATGATGAAGGGATCTATGATGGCAAGAATTCGATCATCCTAACTTCGGCGATGAAACAGATCAAAAAGGCTACATTTGATATGATTAAAGCCGAAACCGAAGGAGCGTTCCCCGGCGGAGAGATTCTGGTCTTTGATGCGACAAACGACGGGATCGGGATCCCAGAAGTGAACCCGAATCTCCGTTCCGAAGTAGAAAGTAAGGTCGCTGAGGTCTACGCTAAGCTTAAGAGCGGTGAGATCGTTGTTGCTGATGAACGTGGGGATTTGATCCGGTAACAACCGACATAAGCAGTGAAGAGGGACCAATTCTGGAAAAGAGGAGGAGCAAACAGCCAATCCTCTTCTTTTCTTGTTTGCAGGAATTGCCTTTTGGCAATTCCTTATCTTAAAATATGGTTTATAATAGATCGTAAGATCGTGTTTGATCGGGCTTGAGTGTGTTGCGGTAATTAACAAGCGAAAAGGAGCGATGTAATGGAATATGTGGTCGAAATGCTGAAAATCCGGAAAGAGTTTCCCGGTGTCGTCGCCAATGATGACATTACATTGCAGTTGAAGCCGGGGGAAATCCATGCACTGCTCGGGGAGAACGGTGCAGGAAAGTCTACCCTGATGAGCATTTTATTCGGTCTTTACCCACCGGATCAGGGGACAATCAAGATCCGCGGCCAGGAAGTGAAGATCAGTGATCCTAACGTCGCCAATGAGCTGGGGATCGGCATGGTGCATCAGCACTTTAAATTGGTCCATAACTTTACGGTTACGGAAAATATCATGTTGGGAATGGAAACGACCAAAGGGGTAGTGATTGACCACAAGACGGCCGCGGAAAAAATTAAGCGGCTTTCCCAAAGGTACGGGCTTAATGTGGATCCCGACGCTAAAATTGAAGACATCTCCGTCGGGATGCAACAGCGGGTTGAGATCATGAAAATGCTCTACCGGGATGCCGAGGTTTTGATCTTTGACGAACCAACTTCTGTGCTTACGCCCCAAGAAATTCAGGACTTGATGGCGATCATGCGCAACTTGGTGAAAGAAGGTAAATCGATCATCCTAATCACCCATAAACTCAAAGAGATTAAGGCCATTGCCGACCGGTGCACGGTGATTCGCCGGGGGCGGCTGATTGGTACCGTTGATGTGGCTGCCACCAGTGAAGAAGAGTTGGCCCGGATGATGGTCGGCCGCGAGGTCAGTTTTGCCGTAGAAAAGACGGACCGGGTCGCTGGTGATGTTGTCCTCAAAGTCGAGAACCTTTCTGCCTATGACAACCGGAAGATAATGGCGCTTCGGGATTTCTCGCTGGAAGTACGGTCTGGAGAAATCCTGGGCCTAGCCGGGGTCGATGGCAATGGCCAAACTGAATTGGTGGAGGTCATTACCGGTTTGCGTAAAGCGGAAAGCGGCCGGGTTCTGCTCAAGGGGATCGAGATCACCAATTATTCGATCCGGGACCGGATCCGGATGGGCATCGCCCATATTCCGTCTGACCGCCACAAACACGGGTTGATTCTCGACTATACGCTTCAGGAAAACATGATCCTTAAGGTGTACGACCAAGCGCCTTATGCCGAAAAGGGGCTCTTAAACTGGGGAGCCATTGCGGAGTATACTGACCGTTTGATGGCGGAGTTTGATGTCCGTGCGGGACAGGGGGCAAGCGCTTTAGCCCGTTCCCTCTCGGGTGGTAACCAACAAAAGGCCATTGTCGGGCGGGAGATCGATCTCAATCCCGAACTCCTCCTGGCGGTCCAACCGACCCGCGGCTTGGACGTGGGTGCCATTGAATATATTCACCGCCGGATTATTGAGCAGCGGGAAAAAGGCAAGGCCGTGCTGCTTGTCTCTTTGGAACTGGACGAGATCTTGAACCTGGCCGACCGGATCGCGGTGATCTACAACGGCGAGTTGGTGGGGCTTGTCGACGCGAAAACCACAAATGAACATGAGATTGGCCTGATGATGGCTGGAGGGAAAAGGGGGGAGACTGCTTGAAGAAAGAGAGTGGGCAAGAATACACCGTGGCGCTACTAGCGGTTGGTTTTGGCTTACTGGCCGGTGCCGTTCTGCTGCTGGTGACCGGGAACAACCCGCTTCTCGGCTTTTTCTACCTTTTTAGCGGCGGTGTGATGAATATTGCGCGGATTGGGAACACCCTGGCGACTGCGACGCCACTCATTTTTACCGGTTTATCGGTCGCCTTTGCCTTCAGAACGGGGCTCTTTAACATCGGCGGGGCCGGACAGATGTTGATCGGAGGCTTATGTGCAACCGCACTGGGGCTCACCATCCCATGGCCGAAACCCCTTCTCCTCCCGGTGATTGTACTGGCGGCGGCCCTGGGCGGGGCGTTATGGGGGTTGGTCCCCGGTTGGTTAAAGGCCAAATTCAACGTGCACGAAGTGGTTTGTACCATTATGATGAACTGGATTGCCTACTGGTCGGTTTATTATATTGTTCCTGCTTATTTTAAAGGTGCTTATCTAGAGACCGAGTCACGACGGATTCCCGAAGCTGCTTCACTAAAAGTGGACTGGTTGACCCGGCTGTTTAAGGGTTCCTACATCAATCTTGGCTTTTTAATTGCGATTATTGCTGTGATGATCATTGCCTATATTCTTGAACGCACGACGCTGGGCTATGAATTGAAGGCCGTTGGCTATAACCGTGATGCGGCGGAATACGCGGGGATCCAAACGGAACGGAATATTATTCTGTCGATGATGATTGCCGGGGCCTGTGCCGGCTTGGGTGGCGCCGCATTTTATGTGGGTTATGCTTCCAACATGCAGATTGGCGTCATGCCGAACCAGGGTTTTGATGGGATCGCCGTGGCTCTACTGGGGGCCAACTCGCCGTGGGGCGTGTTTATGGCCGCGATCTTCTTTGGCATCCTCCACTCGGGGAAGGGCTTTATGAATGCCATGACCCAGGTCCCACCGGAGATCGCTGATTCGATCATCGCCACGATTATCTATTTCGCGGCAACCAGTGTTCTGATTGAAAGGCTCCGGGGGCAGCTGCAGAGACGGCGGCAAGCCGAGAACAAGATGGACCTTCCCCTGGACCCGGAGGCTGGACTAAAGGAAAAAGCGGGAGGTGTGGAGTAATGTGGTGGGAGCTAATTGAACAGATCTTTCCTTATGCCATTGCTTATACGATCCCGTTGCTTATCACCGCTTTGGGGGGATTATACAGTGAGCGGAGCGGTGTGGTCAACATCGGTCTGGAAGGGTTAATGGTGATTGGCTTTTTTACCAGCGCTTTGACCATTTCCCGCTTAGAAAGCAGCCTGCCGCCGGGAACGGCGATCGGGCTTGGCCTTATCCTGGCTACGCTGGCCGGGGCCGTTTTCTCGTTGCTTCATGCCTTTGCCAGTATTACGCTCAATGCCAACCAAGTGATCAGCGGGACGGCGATTAATATGATCGCCGGGGCGCTAACGGTTTATTTAGCCCGTCATATCACGGGAAGCGGGAATATTCTGATTATGCACGGCTTGATCCGGCGGAATATTCCAGTTCTTTCCGAGCTCCCCGTTTTGGGGCGACTCCTCTTTACGCAGACTTACGTTACGACCTGGTTGGTCTTGGCAATTTTGCTGTTGTCCTGGTTTTTGCTATACCGGACACCCTTTGGCTTACGGCTCCGGGCCTGTGGGGAACACCCGCAAGCCGCCGATGCGGCCGGGATTAATGTCTACCGGATGCGTTATATTGCGGTTCTGCTCTCCGGGGCTTGTGCCGGACTGGGGGGCGCGATCATTCTGGTGACTTATGCCGGTGAGTTCAACGGGACGGTTGCCGGTTTAGGCTTTTTAGCACTGGCTGCCTTGATCTTTGGCCAATGGAAACCTTTGGGGATTCTGGGAGCGACCTTCTTTTTCGGTTTGGCGAGCACGATCGCCAATGTCTCCCAAGCCCTTCCGGCGTTGGCCAAGGTCCCGGGGATTATCCTGAAGAACTTCCCCTATATCGTGACCCTTCTGGTCCTGGTCTTCTTCTCCAAATCGACCCAGGCGCCGCGAGCAGCCGGTGAACCGTATGATAAGGGGAAACGATAAAAGCAAAGACACCAGGTTTTTACAGAAAGGAGTTTACCATGGGAACAATCCAACGGGTTTACCTGGTTGGGCTGGGGGCGGTGGGCAGCGCTTTTGCCGCCCAAATGAACGAAGCCGAACCCGGCCTGGTCAAGGTGATCGTTGATGAGCAGCGCTATGAGGCCTATCGGAATCAGGAGGTCCGGGTTAATGGGAAGTCCCACCGGTTCACCTTGGTCCTTCCGGAGCAGGCCACTGAAGAAGCGGATCTGATCCTGATTGCGGTCAAAGGGCATCACTTGGCGGAGACCATCACGCTGATCCGTCCCTTGGTCGGGGAGAAGACGATCATTATGTCCCTGTTGAACGGGATTACCAGTGAAGAAGAGATTGGCAAGGCCTACGGGCCGGAGAAGCTTCTCCATTCTTTTGTGGTGAGTACTGATGCGACCCGGGAAGGAAGAACGACGCGTTACACCAACCTGGGACGGATTGTCTTTGGTGATAAAGATGATCCGCAATCGCCAAAGGTGCAAGCGGTGCAAGAACTTTTTGACCGGACGGGGGTTCCCTATACGATCCCCCCTGACATCATGCGGGAGCTGTGGTGGAAGTTCATGCTGAACGTGGGGGCTAATCAGGTCTCTGCGGTTTTGAAGGCGCCTTACGGCGTTTTTCACAAGGTCAAAGAAGTACGGGAATTAATAACAATGGCCTGCCAGGAAGTTGTGCAGATTGCGGAGCGCATCGGGATCAACCTGACTGCCGCCGATATCGACGTATGTCATGAGATCCTCGGCCAGCTAGCGCCGGAAGGTAAGACTTCAATGCTCCAGGATGTGGAAGCGGGCCGTAAAACCGAAGTCGAAAGCTTTGCCTGGACGGTGGTGGCGCTTGGTGAAAAATACGGGGTGCCAACGCCGGTGAACGCCTGTTTAGGACGGATGATCTCGGCTCTAGAGCAGACTTATAGCGGGTAGTCGCCTGTTTTAGCAGCTAGAGCACATGAAACGATGAAAACGAAGCTGAGATTTTTCATATGTAATAATCATTAGCGAGGCGAGAAGAATTATTATACCAAATACTTTTTACGGCCGGATGGTGCCGGCCGTTTTTCATCGTCGTCTGCATCGTTTTGCTGCTGAGGTGGAGACGGAGGAGGGGCGGGAGACCGTTCATATCCCCAACTCCGGTCGTTTACAAGAACTATTATTCCCCGGGAATAAAGTCGGATTGAATTTTGAAGGGCATGAAGGACGCAAGACCCGGTATACGCTGGTGAGTGCAGAAACCGAGGCAGGGTCGGCCTTCATCGACGCCCGCCTGCCCAACCGCATTCTGGCCCAGGCCTGGCAGAAGCTGACGCCGCTCAGCATCTATGACCAGGTTTACCCGGAAAGAACCTGGGGGAGTAGCCGGTTTGATCTGGCGCTCCAAAAGGACGACTCTGCCGAGACGGCCTGGCTGGAAGCGAAGTGCGTTACGCTGGTGCGGGACGGGGCCGGGCTTTTTCCTGATGCTCCGACAGAACGGGGACGAAAACACCTTCTGGAACTGGCGAAGCACAGCGCCGATGGGAAAAAGGCCTTTGTTCTTTTTTTTCTCCAGCATCCAGGGGGGGTCAGCGTCCAAGCGAATCAAGAAATGGACCCGAAATTTACAGCCGCGGTGACTATTGCTGCCCAAGCAGGAGTGGCTTTCTATGCCTACCGGGTGCTGTTTACCGAAGAGACGGTCGTTTTGGCGGAAGTACCGGTGTTGTTCCCACCGGATTAAAGCGGGTGATGGTGTGTTAAAGGGGGGGTGGGAGATGCCGCAGAAGACAATATTAAGCGAAGCCCGGTTGTTTGCGCCCCTGCGTGACTTTTTTGACCAGCTTGGTTACGAAGTCCACGGGGAAGTGGGTGCTTGTGATTTGACTGCTTCCAAGGATGATGAACTGATCATTGTTGAAATGAAACGCAGTCTTAATATGCAGGTACTGATCCAAGCGGTGAAACGACAGAGGCTTACCTCCGAGGTTTATATCGCCATTTTCCGGCCGCACTACAGCCTGTCTTCGCGGAAATGGAAAGACCGCTGTTACCTTGTGCGCCGGTTGGAACTGGGTTTGATCATCGTCTCCTTTCTTAATGACCGTCCGCAAGTTGATTTTGTTTTGCATCCGACGCCCTTTAATGCGGAAAAAAGCCGCCAGGGAGCACGGAAGAAACAAAGCCAGCTGCAAGCGGAGATTGCCGGACGTCATGGCAATTATAATGTGGGTGGCAGTACGGGGCGCAAGTTGATGACGGCGTATAAAGAAAATGCGATTCATATCGCCTGCTGCTTACAAAAGTATGGTCCCATGGCACCTAAGGAGCTAAAGGCCCTAGGAACCGGGGAAAAGACCTTCTCGGTTTTATACAATAACTATTACGGATGGTTTGAACGGGTTGGACGGGGGGTCTATCAACTAAGCGCCCAAGGCCAAAAAGAGATCAAGGCCTTTCCCGAACTGGTTAAGTATTATCAGGACCGGCTTACGCAGAAAAATGAGGAAGAAACTGTGTAAAAATAAATGGTTTAATAACCGGGTTAAAAAGTTCGAGACTGGGTGGCCGTGTTTATGACCGTGAACGGGGACCGAATCGGTTGGTCCCTGCGACGCCCAGGAGAATCAGAACGCCGCCGACCAGGTGGTACCAATAGAAGGGTTCGCCCCGGAGGCCGATCCCGGCGGCCACCGAAACAATGGTGGCGAGATTGGCAAAGACCGCACTGCGGGCGGCACCAATTTTCGCGATGAAGTAATTCATACCAAAGAAGGCAACCACCGAAGAGAGGATGCCCAGATATAACACGGCGGTCCAGACCTCCTTGTATTGCAGCAAAGCTAGAATCTGGGTCGGGGTAAGGTTTTGCGCCTCGAAAAAGGCTAATCCGCCAAAGAAGATCGCGCCGGCCCACATCATGACAAAGGTGAGTTCGACAGGACGAAAATGCTGTGATAACCAGCGGGAAAGGGTTGTGAAGATGGCGGCGGAAAGGACCGCGCCCAATAGGGCAACCAGTCCCCAGGTATGCCCGGAGGTGGTGAGCCTACCTCCGCCCAGAACGATAAAGCCCACCCCAAGGACAGAGATTAAAATCGAGGCCATCTGTAGCGGACTGGGGATTTCTTTTAAGAACAAGGCAGCTAGCATGGTCACAAAGACCGGAATCAAGGCGATCATCAACCCCGCCTCGGAAGCAGTGGTCAGGTTGATGCCGGTAGTTTCAAGGATAAAATAAAGGACCGGCTGGAACATAGCCAGCAGCAAGACCCTTCCTAAAGGGCGGTTCTTGAGATTGATTTTGAAGATCCGCAGACTGCAGAGGAGGGTCAGCACCATGGCCGCCGTAATAAAGCGGAAGGCCAGTAATTGATGGGGGGTTACATAGTCCAGGGCTCCCTTGGTAAAAATAAAGGAAAAACCAAAGATTGATTCGGTTAAGACGGCAACAAGGTAAGGACGGATCATTGGCTAAGACACTTCCTATCTTCTTGAAATCCTATTCTGTTGGTGTTTGCGGTGCAAGTTTCAGCAAAACGCACTAGTGGTTCGGCAGCCATCGCCCAGCTGCGGTCCGCCTTTGGCGCTTGTTAACATACCCTTTTTTTATTTAACGCCCCTTTGTCGCGCGTGTCGCGCGGGCGTTCGTCGGCGGAACGGCATGATCATATGATAAACTTGATGGGTGCCTTCCGTCAAACAAAAAGATGGTTGCAAACCGGGAATACCGCTGCACATAACATCACTCTGACTTGCAGTCCGCAACGGGATATCATATAATAAACTTACGCGGTTTTCCAGGGAACCCGCGTGACCAAAACTGGAGGTGTTTTGATGCCGCATACAAAAGAATCCCCCGATTCTCCCCTGTATTATGTTTTATCCACCCTTTTTGTCACTTCCCTTCTGCTTGCCAATATTACCGCCGGGAAAATGGCGAACCTTTTCGGCCTGACACTACCGGCGGCCGTTGTTTTTTTCCCCATAACTTATATTCTGGGGGATGTGCTGACCGAGGTTTACGGTTTCCGCCGCGCCCGGCTTACAATCTGGCTTGGCTTCTTTGCTAACCTTTTTATGGTCGTTGTTTTCATGATCACGGTTGCCTTGCCTTATCCCGAGTTTTGGCCGGGTCAAGAGGCCTACAGAACGGTCTTGGGGATGACCCCCCGGTTAGCGATGGCTTCGACCGTTGCCTACTTTGCCGGCTCGTTTTTAAATTCGGCTCTTTTGTCCAAGTTGAAGGTGATCACGGCTGGACGGTGGCTTTGGCTAAGGACGATCCTATCAACCCTGGTGGGAGAAGGGGTAGATACGGCCTTGTTTATTGTCATCGCTTTTTGGGGGACGATGCCTTTCAATCTGCTGACCAACCTAATCCCGGCCCAGTATTTGTGGAAAGTTACGTATGAAATAGTACTAACTCCGTTAACCTATCTAGTGGTAGGGTGGCTCAAGCGCCGGGAACAAGTGGATATTTTTGATCATGATGCGAACTATAACCCATTTATTCTAGACTGGAGGCGAGATGATGAGGGTGAACACGAATGAGAATGCGAATGAGTATGGATTCCGTGCTTTGGGGAAGCAGGTCCGTGAGCCGACGCGGACGCTAGATACCTTTGCCAAGCCTGCGGGGGTCGAGACCATAATCATGGAGAGTGACGAGGTGACTAGCCTGTGTCCGGTGACCGGGCAACCGGATTGGGAGACGGTAACCATTGAGTATGCGCCGGATCAGGCTTGCATCGAGAGTAAAAGCCTAAAACTTTATTTATGGAGTTTTCGCGAGGAAGGTGTTTTCTGCGAAGCTCTGGCCGCGCAGATTGCCAATGATGTGGCCGCCGCCTGTCAGCCCTTCTGGGTGAAGGTGACGGTAACCCAGAAACCGCGGGGGGGAATAAAACTAGTGGCCACCGCCCGGGTGGACCGTGACTAACCTAGATCCTAGTCCAACCCGACAGAAACGCTCGCTGGTGTGGAAAAGCGGGCGTTTTCTTATTGTTAACGCAACAAGCAGGAGTAAAAGGAGGAAAAGCAGCTGCTATAGGGCAATTATTGATAGTAGACGCGAAAAACAGTTGGCGATTGATGGGGGAGAAGTTTGAAACAGTTGACTTTGATCAAGCGACTAAGACAAAGAATGGACTCGGATTTTCGCCCGGTATGGAGGGAGATTCTGGTGATTACCCTCCCTGCTTTTATTGAATTGGTCATGTCAACCCTTTTCGGAATGGTTGATATGGTGATGGTTGGACGGTTGGGTCCGGCCGCGATTACGGCTGTTGGCTTAACGCACCAGCCGTTTATGTTATTATTGTCGATATTTGCGGCGGTAAACATCGGGACGACCACGTTGGTAGCCTGGCAGATCGGAGCCCGCAAGCCGGCGGAAGCACAGAACGTGACCCGGCAAACGCTGCTGATCAGTCTGGGCTTGGGGACTTTGATCAGCGGAATCGGGGTTCTCCTGGCACCGACCATTGTGCGGTTTATGGGAGCGGGGTCTGACGCGTTTGCTGATGCCACCACTTATTTTCAGATCGTGGCGGCCGGCTTGGTATTCCAGGTACTAAACATGGGGATCACGGCAGCGCTCCGGGGTGCAGGCGAGACGAGAATTCCAATGCTCTATAACGTAGGGAGTAACTTCATCAACGTTTTAGGCAATTATGTATTGATCTATGGCAAACTAGGCTTCCCGCGCTGGGGAGTTACCGGTGCCGCCGTTTCTACTACGCTTTCCCGTTTGTTAGGCTGTTTGGCTGGTCTTTATGTCCTTTATTGCTCCCAACACTCGATTCTCCGCCTTAAACTGAAGGATGATTACCGGCTACACCGACCGACGGTCCAACGGATCTTTGCCATTGGACTTCCGGCCGCGCTGGAGCAGTTTATTCTTCATAGCGGATTGATGCTTTTTGCGAGAACCGTTTCGACCCTTGGCACGCTAAAATTTGCGGCCCACCAGATCGGCCTGAACATCAGCGGTCTTTCTTTTGCCCCAAGTATGGCGTTTGGGGTTGCTTCCACCACCTTGGTCGGACAGAGCTTGGGTGCGGAGAAAGAGGAACAGGCGGAAAGCTACGCCCGTATAGTGCACAAAATAGCCCTGGTGGTGGCGATCCTTAATGCGCTGCTTTTTATCCTTTTTTCCTACCCAATGGCCCGGATGTACACTTCCGACCCGGCGGTGGCCGCAGCGGCCGGCATGGTTCTGAAGATTTTGGCCCTGGCGTTACCAGGGCAATCCACCCAATTTTCACTGGCGGGGGCTTTGCGGGGGGCTGGTGACACCATGTATCCTTTGTACGCTTCGGCGGTGGGGATCTGGCTCTTCCGAGTGGTGGTGGCCTATATCTTTGTCCGGATCTTCCATTGGGGCCTGGTCGGTGCTTGGGTCGCTTTTGTTATGGACCAGTATACCCGTTCGACTGTGCTTTACTTCCGTTTCCGGTCGGGAAAATGGAAACAGGCCCGGCTCCGCGTAGGTTAAGGAAGAATAACGTGAAGAGGATTGCACGCCCGGTACGAGACCGGGCGTTTTTTTGTTTGCTACGAGGCATAGGGTGGTGATAGAAGGCGTAATGTAGAAGGGAGGTAAAAATGCCGATTCCTTTTTACTGTATCACGCTCTTAATCTTGGCCGCCGAATTTGTGAATGGATGGACCGATGCGCCCAACGCCATTGCCACGGTGGTGGCGACGAAAGCCTTGAAGCCAAAGACCGCGGTAGCGTTGGCCGTAGTTGGTAATATTCTAGGAGCCTTTTACGGGCAGGCGGTGGCCAAAACCATCGGGACGGAGATCGTGCACCCGGCGGCAATTAACCTGGTTACCCTGGGGGCGGCCTTGGTTGGGATCGTGGTCTGGGCGACGGCGGCCTCTTGGTTTGGGATTCCCACCAGTGAAAGCCATGCTTTACTGGCTGGGCTGGCCGGGGCTGGGCTGGCGACGGCCGGGCCTGCTGCCTTATTGCTTTCCGGGTGGAAAAAGGTCTTTCTGGGTCTGGTGATCTCGGTTCTTTTTGGTGCCGCCGGCGGATTTGGGTTGGTCTGGGTCTTGAAGTTCTTCTGTATGGATTGGTCGCAAACCAAAAAAAACCGGATCTTTAATACTCTGCAGGTCATTGCGGCCAGCGGGATGGCCTTTAGCCACGGGAGCAACGATGGGCAGAAGTTCATTGGCCTCTTTACTTTGACCATGGTGCTTTCCGGTTGTTTGCCGGTTTTTCAGGTTCAACCTTGGGTTGTGCTTTTGTGTTCAATGGTGATGGGGGCCGGGACTTCGATCGGGGGATGGCGAATTATCGAAAAGGTAGGGACGAAAATGGTTAAGCTGGAACCGGATCAAGGGTTAGCAGCGCAAACGGCCGCGGCGGTTTCCATCTTGTTTGCTTCCAGCTTGGGGGTGCCCTTAAGCACAACCCATACGATCACGACGGCGATCATGGGGGCCGGTACGACCCGGGGGTGGTCGGCGGTCAATTGGCGGGTGGCGAAAGAGCTGGTTCTGGCCTGGTTTTTCACCTTTCCCGTCTGTGGTCTCATCGGTTACCTAACGGCATGGGTGTTGACCAGATTTTTTTAAAGAAGTAGGAAGGGAGTGAAAGGTTTTACGGGGCGGTATTTACGGTCCGGGTTTGTGGGCGGCATGGACCGTAACCACCCCCCAGCTTAAAGCGGTGCAGCAGATGTTGGTAAAACCGATCTCCTCAAAGATCTGGCTTACTATTCCAGGGGCAGGGTAATTTTGGATCGAGCGGTGTAAATAGCGATAAGGTTCTTTATCCCCTGTGAACAGGTAACCGACGAAGGGCAGACAGACGGCGGTGTACATCCGGTGAAGGCGTTTGAAGACCGGGGCTTGGGGTTTAGCTAGTTCCAGGGCGACAACTTTGCCTCCTGGTTTCAGCACCCGGAAAAGCTCAGCTAAGGCCTGGCTAGGATCGGCCACATTTCGTAAGCCATAGCCGATCACCGTCCGGTCAAAATCGTCATTGGTAAAGGGAAGATCCAGTGCATTCCCTTCCACCAATTCAATCCAGGGGAAATCCTGCAAGTTTTCGGCGGCGATCTTCAACATGGCGGGTGAGATGTCCAAGCCGATCACTTTACCTTGGGGTCCAACTTTTTGGGCCAGTTCTTTAGTGATCTGCCCGGTACCACAACAAACGTCCAAAACCCGGTGGCCGGGATGGAGGTCGGCTTTTTCCACGGTGTAGTCTCGCCAATGATGATGGAGGCCAAAACTGACTAGTGTATTGACGAGATCGTAATTGGGTGCAATTTTGCGGAAAAAAATCTTTAACCAGCGTTCTTTTCTACTCGGACGCAAATTAAGGTCGCCTCCGCAGGATATAGTCGGGCCCTTCTTTAGTCTGCCCTTGCGCTCAGGTTTTATCGACTTGGCTTATATTGCAGCTTTTTTCCCGCGCCGGAAAGTTCCCTTTGACCAACACCGACCCGATTGCGGAGCAATATTATGTGGTAGTTGGCAGTAAAGGGAGGTGTAGGTTGAAAGATGGGTAGCGTTAATTCTGCAACCGGCAGCTTTGCGCCATTCCTTATTTTCTTGATCCTGATCCTACTGGTCCTAGGGATTAATAATGACAAAAAATATTAAGGGTAAATCAAAAAGGATATTACCTTTGCTGTAGGTATAAGGTATTTAATAAAATAATAAGAAAAAAGGACCCGGGATGCTACCGGGTCCTTTTTTACAACCGGATGGGCTGTAAGGGAAAAACAAAAGATCAGGATGGAGTGATCAAGGGAAAAACCGGCTCTATGACGAAGTTAGGTATAAACTAGCATTTTATCCAATCTTTCAAAAGATTGGGAATGAAAAGGAGTGACCGGGATGCGGGCGAGGAAGCCATTGGGACAAGCTCTATTATTGGTTGTGATGATCTGTTTTTTGTTTGGAACGCCGGTATTGGCAAGTGGTAATGTAATCTTGAACGCGGACGGTACTTTCTCTGTTGAAAATCCAGGTCAAGATCTATTTATTTATGCCGATTTTGAGAACAACCATTATACACAGGCGGTATATGTGGATATTGATTACTTAATGGAATATACGATTAATCATTTAACCGGGACAAGAGTGCTAATGAATAAAGCTTCGGTTCGTCCTGGTCATGCGGTGTACGAGGAGTTCATCATCGAAGCTTTCATGCTGATTGAGGATGCTTTGTTATATCTTTCGAGAAATGAACGGGTGGATTTTTATGCCAATCGGACTGGTCTGGGCTTGCCCGACTACACCAGGAAAGTCGTAGAGCTCATCGAATGGATCGAATCGAGGAATGTTGGTTTACAACTTGCGCTCAAGGAGTTCTCCCAGGTCTTCCTCTATGAACATCTTAGCGCGTTTCATACGGCGAATGATCGACTAGAGAGCACCGAATTTTATGTGGAACAAGCAGTTGCCCAAGATGAGTCGTGGGTTGAAGCCCAGATTGTTTTGGCCGAATGCTATTTGCTCAAGGGTAAACCCTATAATGCCATATCAGTGCTGAAAAAGAATGTGGATTTAAATAAGAATGGAACTATCGTTTTAAAGAGTAACGACCGGGTTTCCCCCTTTTTGACCTGTATAGAATCCTATTCCTATCAAGGACATTCTTTCAACGGGCATCAGGATAAATTATTAAGGAGTGTCTCCGAAGTCGATACATTTGTCTATTACCGAATAACTAGAAACGCCAGCGACTGGTATACGGTTTATGCTCGCGCCCTTACTGCGCGTGGTGATTATGCACAAGCTGAGAAAATGGCAAAACAGGCCATTAAAAACAATCCCCAAAACTACGCCGCTTGGCAAAGCATGGGCGATATTCTCCTCCATGAACAGCGGTTAAATGAGGCAAGAAAAGCTTTTCAAAGAGTAAACGAACTGGTGACGGAGAGGAACAAAGGTCCATGGACCTATGAAAACCAATACCATTATTATCAAATTGCAACTGTAAAGTTGGCAACTATTGCCTTCGACGAAGAGAACTATGAAGAAGTGGTCGATTTACTTATCGATTTAAACAGGAACCTGCCAATGATTCACCGCGTCAGAAGAATTTACGTCGAACCAATAAGAGAACAAACCCTGGAAAAACTCCGCACCAAATATAGTGAGAGTTTCAGCGCCGAGGATTATAAGACCGCTCTTTATTACATGCAGTTGTTTGACAGACTGGATCCGGATAATCCCTATGCCATTTTCCAGCTTTGGGCCGTAAATCACCTTTTAGACAATGAAGAAGAAGCAATGAAATATTTGGAAATCCTGATGATCGATCATGGTGATAGCGAGCCGGCCCAGGAGCTTCTTAGGTTTATTTACGGGGAAAGACACTTATTGGAGGAGAGATGAACGGCTTAAATAAGCGGTAAAAGTCCTTGAGAAAAATCCCCGATTTAACTAGGGAAAGAGGAATAAACTGGTAAATTAACGATGCAACGATGAAAGATTCGTGTTTTTAATAAACGGAGTCATATTGGCAGCGGAGATGGATTTAGTGTTCAGGGGGAGAGGTCGGCTTGTGAGTGAAACAAAGACCGCAAAAAAGCACAGAGAGGGTTAGGGTTGAGTTTACTTTATTGTTGCCTATATCTTAATTCTGGGACATTCTTCGCCGAAGCCATAGAAGGTTTGCCAGGCGGCGACCAGGTGAAGATTGAGCAGTTGAAATATGATAAGGCATTTGGAAATCTGATTAATAACAAGAAGCCCCTCTAATGCGGAGGGGATATTGGGTAGTTAGTAATGAATAGTTACCACCCACATAGCAGGTGGCTGCTTCAATTTAATAAATAGAACTTGCACAAAAAGTAAAAAATTTCCCTATCAAACATATAATTTTTGGCCGATAGAATAAATAGATAACGAAACAGATTGTTAAAACTATTTATCAACAGCTTATCCACAAGGATATCCATGATTTAGGGAGAATATTTTACCATAAATCCATTGTTAAGTAAAGAAGTTGTTAATGGGTTATCTTGAGCTAAGGATTGATTTTTAATGTCGGAAGATAAAGTTTTAGAGGTTCTTATCCCAGAAGGCCTTAAGGAACCGTTAAAATTTGATTATTGGCGGATGCGTATTGCTGATGGGGGAAATGTTGTTTTTGACTTTGCAAAAAAAGATGTTAACGATCGGATAATCCTTATATCAAGTGTATTGCTAGAAAAAGAACATATCAACAATTTCTTAGAAAAGCTGCTCTGTTTTTTATATATAAATAATGAAAAACATCATCTAGGTATAACCTTATTAACTAAGCCAGAGGAGGAATAAGAAATGAATAACAATCATATAATAGAAATAAAAACTCCTCTAGGTTCGGACTCTAGCTCCGGTAATCCTTTTGTTGGCTTGGATAGTATACCAGATCACGATAAAGTTAAGGATAGCGAAATAGAATTTATGCTTAGATTGGTGATGCATGGAATACGAAACAAAAAGGGCGAATGCGATTATGAAGGAAGCCGCTTAACCTGGGAGTTTATTGGGGATATAGATGTGTCTTTAGTGGATACCTTCAAAGATGAATTTAGTGAGCAACTACAGAAAAATAATATTAACGCTATAGTTAAAGTAAAAGAATGTCAAAAAAATAAAATAGAAGTATGGGTAGTACATAATACCCCAACCCCTTTAGAAACCGATATTAAAGTAAATAGCATTTACCGCCGCATGGAAAAACAGTATTCCAATCTAGAAATATCCTTATTTATGGCTACGGAGGAAGAGCTTGCCGGACATGATATTATTTCCTCGTAATTAAAGATTGAAGGTGAATTACATTCATTATTGAAGGTGAATTACATTGCCAAGTGCTGAGTTACATAGTAAACAGGCTAGACATAATAAGAAATTTCTTAATGAAAAAGTGTTTGATCCTAAAAAATTTTTATATCCTGATTGGTATGTAACTGCATGTTTTTATTATACGCTACACTTAATTGATGGTAAGCTAGCTTTAATGAATGGTGCCTATGAGCATATAAGCGAACATAAGGTTAGGAATAATTTGATTGAGGCCTCATTTAAAAAAACCAAATATGCTGAAGTGATAGATTTATATGGTACTTTGCGGATTTATAGTCAAACCGCAAGATATGCTTGTGTAAAAATAAATAAATATACAGTTCAAAAGGCGACTGAATGTATGAGCAGAATAGAGCAATTACTTTCGTCTTAATGACTTGAACCCTGGTAATCAAGCTAAAACTATAACCCTTGCATTTTCTGTTTAGGCTTTTTTAATATATTTTCAAACTTTACTCAAGGAACAAATTTGGTCTTTAGATCAAAGCCTCCCGACTAAGGGAGGTTCCTTACAACTTGATAAATTTATCCATCATGCTAGAGAGAATCATCTTTCGGATTTTGTCAAGGTGATCCATTGCGTTGTACATGCCTCAAACCGGCTCTAGGCAAAGCTGGGACCGCTTGGCTGAAAGTTTTTAACCGGGGTCATGGAGCCCGGTTTTTGTATTTTTATATAGTAAATAATTCTTTTTGACAAAGTCCACGCGGCGCATGAGTTACAGCAATTTTTGGTCAAATTATGGGCAAAACAAAATCCGGATTACTCCGGATTCTCTTTTTAACTGGAGCTGGCGATCCGAATCGAACGGACAACCTGCGGTTTACGATACCGCTGCTCTGCCGATTGAGCTACGCCAGCATAATTGGAGCGGGCGACGGGATTCGAACCCGCGATCCTCGGCTTGGGAAGCCGATGCTCTACCACTGAGCCACGCCCGCTTCGCAACTTATATTTTATGATAACCATCCAAGAAAGTCAAGCACAACTTATGCCACCGCTCCCGCTTTTCGCCAGGGAGAAATGAAGATCAAGTAAATATTCTTTACAAAAAGAAGGGGGTTTCATTTTAAAAGCGAATATATTGTACTGTTTGGGTACGTTTAAAACAGTAATACTGCCAACCCACTCAGCTAAGGTGGAGTACTGGCTGCTCCCAACCGTAGTGGTGGTGGAAAGATTATGAAGGAGGTGTCAAAATGGCCTATAAAATCAATGATGATTGCATTAGTTGTGGTGCCTGTGCCGAGGAGTGCCCGGTAGAAGCAATTAGTGAGGGTGCGGATAAATATGAGATTGATCCAGAAAAATGCACCGACTGCGGCGCCTGCGCCGAGGTTTGTCCGGTTGATGCTTGTCAACCCGAATAATCTGAAAAGTAACTTTGCAACAAATCCCGCCTGCTAGGCGGGTTTTATTTTTATGTTCAGAGGCGAGGCGGGGCCACAAAATCTGGCTCATCAATGGCCTTTTCTTCCAAATATTCTTTGATCAGCCGCCGGACAACCTCTGAGATACTGGACCGCTCATAAAAGGTTAAATGACGCAGCTTTTCGTAGGTCTCCTCTTCAATCCGCACGTGTAAATTCTTTCTTTTTACTCCCATTTTTCCTCCCATTCTCCTTAGGTCTATTATCCCCTCCTGTTCAAAAGTTAT
>JAAZDX010000039.1 GCA_012512605.1 Bacillota bacterium | reverse complement strand
AGAGTCTTCCTGCTGGCAAACCACAACTTTGTTGCGGCCACCTTCCTTTGCTTTGTAAAGTGCTCTGTCAGCGGCGGCAATTAACTCTTCCTGCGCCAGCTGATTATCGGGGACAAATGAGGCCACACCTAAGCTTACAGTTAACAAGGTTTTTGTTTCCTCGTTTTCCAGTCCTAATTTTTCGACCCTTCGGCGAATTTCTTCGGCAACAACTGCTGCGTCCTCCGCAGTAGTATTCATAAGCATTACAACAAATTCCTCGCCACCGTAACGGGCTCCAAGGTCACCTGGTCTTTTGATTACTCCTTTTATAACCTCGGCAATTTTCATCAAGGCCTGATCGCCAGACAAATGACCATAGGTGTCATTGAAGTTCTTAAAATGATCAATGTCGATCATAATCAGGGCCAGAGGCATCCCTTCGCGCCGACTTAAACCCCAGGAAATTATAAAGTTCATTTCTTTCCGGACTGGGATTAATTTGAAGAAGTCCTTCTGCTTCACCATTAAGCACCATCGTTTGTGCTTGTGCCCAATTTACTGCCATCACTTTAATCTCATAACCAATGTTATCCCCGATCGCCTTAGCCAGATCAACAGCTACACCTTTTGCTGTTCCGTTGTCATTGTAGACGATGGGAGCCAGATTTTCGTTTCCGAGTAAAACCAGAGTGTTACGATTGTTATCACTCATCGTAAATCCAACGCAAGACAAGGATAAAATCGACACAACAAGAACACATGTTGCAATAATGATATAATTTTTGTTCTGATTAAAACCTTTCATCGAGCACCCAAGCACCACTTTCTTGTGTGTTTACATTGTAAAAGTTCGCGACAGTATGGCTGGTCTGTACTCCTCCGGGTCACATAATTTACTCCGTTAGGGTTAGTAAGATTAGTTGTGGATCCTTACTCCAGCTCAAAGAGGCCAGTGTAGAGTTGATAATACCGACCTTTTTGCGCCAATAATTCCTCGTGGGTCCCCCGTTCGCTGATCCGCCCTCCCTCCAGCAGCAGGATGACATCGGCGTTTCGAATGGTCGAAAGGCGGTGGGCGATCACGAAAACCGTCCGCCCTTCCATTAAGGCATCCATCCCTTTTTGGACAATCGCTTCCGTCCGGGTGTCAATACTCGAAGTCGCTTCATCCAGGATCATCACGGGGGCGTTGGCCACCTGAGCCCGGGCGATCGACAACAGTTGCCTTTGTCCCTGGGAAAGGCCGGAACCGTCCCCTTCCAAAATTGTATCATACCCCTGGGGCAACATTGAGATAAAACTGTGGGCATTAGCCTGTTTTGCCGCGGCATAAATCTCCTCATCGGTTGCCTCCAAACGGCCATACCGGATATTCTCCTTCACCGTTCCGGTAAAGAGGTTGGTATCCTGAAGAACAATCCCCATGGACCGGCGGAGATCCTGTTTTTTGATCTGCTTGATGTTAATCCCATCATAGAGAATCGTCCCATGCTCCACATCGTAAAACCGGTTGAGGAGATTAGTGATTGTGGTCTTCCCGGCTCCGGTCGCTCCCACAAAAGCCACCTTCTGACCGGGTTTAGCGTAAAGTGAGATTTGGTGCAAGACCTGCTTTTCCCCATCATAGCTAAAATCTACCTCACAAAAGCGCACGTCCCCTTTAAGCTCTGTATAGATGACGGTTCCATCGGGCTGCGGCTGCTTCCATGCCCAGATCCCGGTCCGTTCGTCCGTTTCCCGAAGACTACCATCGTCGGTATACTCGGCGTGCACCAAGGTGACGGTGCCCTCGTCCTGCTCAACCTCTTCGTCCAACAGTGCGAAGATGCGCTGAGCCCCAGCCAAGGCCATCATCACCGCATTAAGCTGTTGCGAAGCTTGCGCGATGGGCCGGTTAAAGGACCGGCTCAACTGCAGAAAACTGGCAATCGCCCCGAGAGTGATGCCGCCTACCCCGCCAATAGCCAGTGCTCCCCCAGCGATGGCCAACAATACATACTGCAGATGGCTGAGGTTACCCATGACCGGCATCAGAATATTGGCATAATTGTGGGCTTTGGTGGCATTAACGCGGAGCTCCTCATTTAAATGGTCAAACTTTTCTTTCGCTTTATCCTCGTAACAAAAGACTTTCACCACTTTTTGCCCGTGGATCATCTCTTCAATATAACCGTTGGGCTTCCCGAGAGAGGCTTGCTGTCGCATAAAGTATTTCCCACTGTTTTGCGCGATCCGCTTGGAAACATAGAGGCTTAAGCCGAGAGACAGGAGAACAACCCCGGTCAAAAGAAGGTTGGTCGCCACCATCGCCGTAAAGACGTTGGCCACAGTAACCACCGATAAAAACATCTGTGGCAGACTCTGCGAGATCATCTGCCGCAGTGTGTCGGTATCATTGGTATAACGGCTCATCAGATCGCCATGGGTATGGGT
>JAAZDX010000038.1 GCA_012512605.1 Bacillota bacterium | reverse complement strand
TGGTAAATACTGATTACAAAGACAGATTCCGGAGGGGTTAAAATGTTCCATCGTTTCTTAAGGAAAATGCTTTTTTCACTTTGTTTTTTATTCCTCTTCACCATGCGTTACGTTGATCTCACGTTCAGTGTTGCCCTAAACGACCTGCCGATCCTGGTCGGGTGGGAAGGAGTGGGGGTTCCCCTGGCCGAGATTGAGATTGAAGGCTGGAAGAAGCTGAACACTGATTTTATGAATACAACGGATCTAGCTAAAATTGCCACCAGCTTGGAGAAACGGTTGAAATTGAAGACAGTCGCACCACCTTTAAAGGGTGATGAACTCGATTTCAGCTATATAACTGTGGAGGGCAGTTTGGAAGATCAGGTGTCGGTGGTGATCACGTTACAATCGATCCGGGGTGACGCCGCTGGGGCGGAAACTTATTGCGGCGTGATTGCGCTCCCAACTTCCGCCGAGACGCTGGCCGAAACGGTCCTCCGCTTGGAACGGGCCTTTACACCGGTGGTGGGCGAAATGCCCTTGGCGGTCATGCTGGGCGGGGTCTGGCCCGGGCGGCTTAGTACCGGGGAGGCCTACCAACTGATGAAAAGTGTCTTCCACCGTTTACAGGTGGCCGATAGTATTGGCTCCGCGGATTTTGATTACGGTCGCTGGTCAGCATGGAGTAATTTAATCGGTGGCCATGACAGGCAGTCGCGGTCCAACATCAACTTGGAGTTTGCCTACCGGTATGAGGCGACCGAAGACCAGACGCGGATTGCCCTGGCTTCACCGGCGTTACCCGGATATTTCTAAAAAGCACACTGGAGTAAAACGCCGGGTTTGGGTTGTGGTTTATTTAGAGCGCTGAGAGACGAGGAACAAGTGGCGAGAAGTATTTCTCGATCAGAAAGAGGAATTAACCGGAGAGTGCCTAAGTTTAACTGGTAACGGATTATATTCCGGCCGGAGGTGACATGATGAGGCGCTATTCCGTAATAATTCTCCTTTTCGTGCTGGTATTATCTTTTTCGCTAGCAACGGAAGCTTCTTGGCAACTTGGTCTCGATTGGTCCGTAAAAGAAGGATTTGGTCCAGAAACGGTAAAACTAAACTGGTGGTTGGCACCCTGGTGGGGAGTGCGAACGGTTTATGCTTGGGCAGAGGAGGATCTTGGTCTAGCCCTTGTGCACATCCCCCAAACCAGCGCTGCTTTTAACTCCTATATCGGTTTGGGCGTGCGCGATCTCCTTGACCAAAGCCAATTGCCGATGAACGAAAAACTTGAGTTGACCGCCGGCGTTGAACTACGTTTAGACCGCCTAATCCCCGGCCTTTCCACGGCCATAGAAGGCCGTCTGGTTACTGCCAATTTGGTGGGGGAACAGAACCAGTTGGCACCGTTTTTCGGGCTTGCTCTCCACTATGGTTCAACGCCCGTTGCAGTACGGACACCGCGTGGGGTCGACGACGACCTATACCTGCTGGCCAAACTGATCCGGGCGGAAGCCGAAGGTGAACCCTATGAGGGGCAGGTGGCGGTCGGGGCGGTTGTGATGAACCGGGTCAAAAGCCGCCAGTTCCCCAATACGATTTATGATGTGATCTATCAACCGCGGCAGTTCAGCTGCCTGCCGAAACTAGCCCGCATGGAACCGAATGCCGATTCACTGCGGGCCGCCCGGGATGCTCTGGCCGGTAAAGATCCTTCGCGGGGCGCTTTATATTATTACAACCCAAAGCTTGCTTCGGCAGAAGGAGCAAGGTTCTTTCGGACGGCAAATTTGACCCCCACGGTGGTCATTGGGAACCATCGTTTTTATAAATAACCGATAAATCAATGCTATTAAAGCTCTAAATAAGGGGATAACCTAATAAAGAATGACCCCAATCCGGTGTTCCGGATTGGGGTGAATTTTTTCTGGTGCTGGTCGATCCAACCTTTCTAGTGGTGGCAAACCCGCTCTTTCCAGGGACTTTTCCCCTTCTTCCCGTTCTGGCGGCGGACTAGCTTCCTTTTGCGCATCGAGGAAGGGATCTGTTGGGGCGGTTGACGGCGGACTAGCTTCCTTTTGCGTATCGAGGAAGGGATCTGTTGGGGCGGGTGGCGGCGGTGTTTGCCCAGGATTGGCTTGTGCCGCCTCTTGTTGGGACGGGATTATCTGTCCCTCCGCTTCTTCGTGGCGGCGAGTCTGGACTGGGGAATCGCTTTGAAACGGTATCGTTTCGGGAAGCGCTCCTGCTGACGGCGGGGCTTCTCCTGTTGACACCGGCGGTTCCGAGTCTTCAACCGCTGGGTTTTCTTCGGTCGCTTCTCCGGACGGGGCTTTATCCCGTGATAATTTTTTCGGCCACGTGGTCAGCCACTGCCATATTTTATAGGAAGTGCTTTCCGGGACACGATTCTCGGCAAAAACCTCCAGATAGGATTCTTTATTAACCCAAGCGGGAATTGCCTGGCCGGTATCGGCGTCGACGTGCGCCCAGACAATGCACTCCGGTTCGGCAAAGGCGACCACTGGTCGGTTGGCGGTGATTTGCGCCATATAATCACGCCATAAAGCGGCAGCGGTCCCGCCGCCAATGGCTCCTTCTTTGTAACGCATCGGTTCTTCTTGGCGGTCATTACCAATCCA
>JAAZDX010000037.1 GCA_012512605.1 Bacillota bacterium | reverse complement strand
GTTCCGGTTTACGCTACCACCTTGCCCCTTTTCATGCTTTTTCGGGATTTAAATTTGATTAATACACGGTTAGCAGTCTTGTTACCAAGCTTTGTTAATGTCTTTAGTGTTTATATGATGGTGGCTTATTGGAATCAGGTCCCGGAAGAGATTTTTAACGCTGCGCAGATCGATGGGGCTACCGATTTACGCCTCTTTTTTCAGATCGGGCTGCCCAACGTGATCCCCGGTTTTATTACCCAGTTTTTGCTCTCCTTTGTCGGGATCTGGAACAATTTCTTCCTGCCGTTGGTTGTGCTCAATAGTAGAGTAAAGATGCCGGTAATTCTTGGGATCACAACAATAACCGACCCGCAGGGTTTTCCGGTTTATAATTTGACCCTGACGTCCAGCTTTTTTGCAATTCTGCCTTTACTGTTCTTGTTTGTAGCTTTACAGAAGTACTTTAAACCGCAATTATATACCATCCATTAAAAAAATAATGAAAAAGGGTACAAATCAGGGAAATCTTTATATTAAACTAGAAACGCATACTACTTATTATTAATTGACTTAAGAGGGCGAGGATGCCCATGAGCAAGGACGTAGCCAGGCATGCTGGAACTGGAAACAGGTAATCTTCTTAAAAATACTGGAGGTTGTGGAAAATGCCAAAAAAAGCCCAATTATTCTTAGACAAGCATTTTAAAATTGCCAAAACGGACCAACGGATTTATGGGTCATTTATTGAGCATTTAGGGAGGGCTATCTATACGGGGATCTTTGAGCCAGATCATCCCCAGGCTGACACCGAGGGCTTCCGAGAGGATGTTATGGCGCTGATTAAGGAGTTGGAGGTCCCGATTGTGCGCTATCCGGGCGGTAATTTTGTTTCTGGCTATAACTGGGAAGATAGTGTTGGCCCTGTTGCGAAGAGGCCGGTCCGCTTGGAATTGGCCTGGCGTAGTCTTGAGACCAATGAATTTGGCTTGAATGAATTTATCTCTTGGGCACGGAAAGTGGGCGCCGCTCCCATGGTGGCAATTAACCTGGGAACACGGGGGGTTGATGCCGCGCGTAACATTATTGAGTATACCAACCATCCCGGGGGCAGCTACTGGAGCGACTTGCGCCGGGAGCACGGATACGAAAAACCGCACATGATCAAGACCTGGTGTCTGGGGAATGAGATGGATGGTCCTTGGCAGATTGGGCACAAAACGGCGGAAGAATACGGACGGTTGGCGGCGGAAACGGCAAAAGCCATGCGGCAGGTTGACCCCGATATTGAGCTGGTTGTCTGTGGAAGTTCCTCTTTTCAAATGCCCACCTTTGCCGACTGGGAGGCAACAGTACTAAGCCATACTTATGATTATGTCGATTACATATCGCTCCATCAGTATCTAGGGAATCGGGAAAATAACCTCGCTAATTACCTGGCCGAAACAGTTCAGGTTGATGAGTTCATTAAGGCAGTCATTGCCGTTTGTGATTATGTCAAGGCACGGAAAAAGTCCAATAAAACTATCTATCTTTCTTTTGATGAGTGGAATGTCTGGTTTCATTCTAATGAACAGGATAAACAGATCGAGCCTTGGACGAAAGCCCCCCGGTTACTCGAAGACATCTATACTTTTGAAGATGCGTTGGTGGTCGGGTTATTCCTGATTACCCTACTTAAACACGCCGACCGGATTCGTATTGCCTGTCTCGCCCAGTTGGTCAATGTCATCGCCCCGATTATGACCAGCGCAGGCGGGGGCGTCCGCAAGCAGACGATCTATTACCCTTACTATCATGCCTCCAAATATGGAAGGGGAACAGTTTTGCGGCCGGAGATCCTTTCGCCGGTTTATGATACGGATCGCTATAAAAAGGTGAACTTGGTAGAAGCAATCGGGGTTTTGTCCGAAGATGAGCCGGAAATGACTATTTTTGCCGTCAACCGTTGTCAAGATTCCCCAATTGAACTAGAGTGTAATCTAAACAACATGGGTAATTTTGAATTAATTGAACATCTCGTTCTGGAGCATGACGATATGAAAGCAGCCAATACGGAAGAAGATCCGGATCGGGTTAAACCCCATAATCAGGGGAGAACACTGGTCAAGTCCAACAGGGTGCTTGCGGAATTACCCGCTTTGTCCTGGAATGTTGTTAGATTGCGCCTGTATTAAAAAGCTGAACACCGGTGATTTCTGGACAACTTTTGCATCATACCGTAAAGATAGGGGAGAAAGATGAATAGGCTAATAATCAATGCGGACCGTAAAAAGGGAAGGATTGACCGGAATATTTACGGGCATTTTGCTGAACATCTTGGTAGATGTATTTACGAGGGTTTTTGGGTTGGTGAGGAGTCCCCGATCCCTAATACACGGGGGATTAGAAATGATGTAGTGGAAGCCCTACGGAAGATTAAAGTACCGGTTATCCGTTGGCCGGGTGGTTGTTTTGCCGATCATTATCATTGGCGAGATGGAATCGGTCCCCGGGAGGAGCGAAAGAAGATTGTCAATAGCTACTGGGGTGGGGTCACAGAAAATAACCACTTTGGAACCCATGAGTTTATGGACCTTTGTGCCCAGGTAAATGCCGAACCCTATATCTGCGGTAATGTAGGCAGTGGTACTGTTCAAGAAATGGAAGAATGGATTGAATATATGACTTTTGGCGGCGAATCACCGCTGACCAGTTTAAGGAAGGCAAATGGCCGGGAAAAACCATGGAAATTGAAATATTTTGGGATCGGCAATGAAAACTGGGGCTGTGGCGGGAATATGCGCCCCGAATATTATGCTGATGTCTACCGGAGATATCAGACCTATGTCAGATCTTACGGGGATAATGAGATCTTTAAAATTGCTTCTGGATCCTATGATGATGA
The DNA here is from genome assembly GCA_012512605.1 of Bacillota bacterium. Lineage (GTDB taxonomy): Bacteria > Bacillota > UBA4882 > UBA10575 > UBA10575 > Capillibacterium. The sequence continues at coordinate 16,447 of JAAZDX010000037.1, read as the reverse complement.
TTATCACTGGACTGAGGTCTTAATGGAGCGGGCTGGTAAGTTTATGGATGGTCTTAGTTTGCATTATTATACTGTTTCGGGTGAGTGCTGGGAAAAGAAAGGCTCAGCCACTGAGTTTGGGATCGCGGAATACTTCCGTTTTCTCCAAAAAGCTTTGGTGCTGGATGATTTATTAACGAAACACAGTATGATTATGGATAAATACGATCCGAAGAAAAGGGTGGCGTTGATTGTGGATGAATGGGGTGCTTGGCACCAGGTTGAACCTGGGACCAATCCGCGTTTTTTATATCAACAGAACACCCTACGTGATGCGCTGATTGCTGGGATCAGTCTCAATACTTTTAACTGCCATTGTGACCGGGTGCGGATGGCTAATCTAGCCCAGATCGTTAATGTATTGCAGGCTTTGATTCTTACCAGGGGCGAGGAGATGATTTTAACGCCCACCTATCATGTTTTTGATCTGTACCAGGTGCACCAAGATGCGGTTTTACTTGATTTTCAACTTGATTGTGGCGATTATGAACTGAATGGGGAAAAGATCCCGTTGCTCAACGCTTCGGTCTCCAAGGACGGAGCGGGAAGAGTTAATGTTACCCTTTGTAACTTACATGCGACGGAAAGGGTTAACTTGGAAGGTATCTTTAATAGTGCTGAACTGAAGCTTGAAAGGGTAGAGGGAATGGTCTTAACCGCCGACCAAGTTAACGCCCATAATACTTTTGAAGAAAAGGACAAGGTCAAACCGGAAGTGTTTAAGGGTGTGAAGACAAAAGAAAAGGGTTTTGTCGCTACGTTGCCCGCGGCTTCCGTTCTTCGTTTAAGCTTTGACTGTATTAAACAATGAGGACCGGATTAAAGAATGGAGTAAACCGATTTAGGAGGACAATGATGCCCACGATCAAAGATGTAGCCAAACATGCTGGAGTTTCCGTAGCTACTGTTTCTGCCGTAATCAACCGGGATTCCGGGGTTAAGGTTAGTAAGGAGCTGACGGAAAGAGTTGAAAAAGCGATCAAAGAATTGAATTATCGCCCTAATCGCATCGCCCGTGCTCTTTCCAGAAAAGAGACCCAGACCATCGCTTATGTGGTCCCTTCGGTGAGCAATGCCTTTTTCGCGCAAATGGCGCAACTGATTGAGGACAAAGCTTTTAAAAAGAGGTATGGTGTTTATCTTTGCAATACCCATAGTGATATCGAGCGGGTCGAACTGTATAAGGACATTTTAATCGAGAACAGAGTAGCTGGGGTGATTATTACCCTGACCTGGGATATAATCGAAAATGGTTTTATTGAGGCGATGCAAGAAGAGGAAATTCCCATTATCGGACTGGCGGGCGCCCGGGTAGTTGATGGTATTGATACATTTACCTTTGATGATACCCGGGGGGCAGAAATAGCGACCAGACATCTTCTAGAAAAGGGCCATCAAAAAATCGGTTTTATCGGGATTAAGAATAGTAAAACGACAAAACAGCGCTTGAAAGGGTATAAAAAAGCGCTTAACGAGGCGAAGCTGGAGGTGGAAGATGAATATATCGAAAAGGGAAAGAGCTTCAACCGGGAAGATGGTTTTAGGTTAGCGCAGAAACTTTACCGGAAATGTCCGGATCTTACCGCCATCTTTGCCTATAATGATGTCATGGCTGCCGGGGCACTTGACGCCCTTCTTGATTTGGGGTTAAGAGTACCCGGGGATATCGCGGTCGTCGGGTATGATAACAGTGTAGCCAGCTATACAAGGCCGAAATTGACCACGATGGATCTTTCCAAAGAACAAATGGTTGAAGAGGCGGTGGATCTATTATTTAAGCGTATTGCCCGCGAGGAGTTTGCGCTCAGACATGAACAGATCCTGCCCAAACTGGTGATTGGTGAATCTTCCTAAGGAGATACGACAGACAATTCCAGCATATCCTTGACTTAACATTATTTTGTGCTATGATCAAATAGCAACATCTTTTAAAAAAATAGTTTATACTCCGAATTCCCATTCAGAAGCGGGGGACCCGTTTTCGGGGTGAATCCTGGTTTCTGGTAGTCGCCTACGCCGGGGCTACTGCCATTAAATATATTTACCAGGTAGGGCAACTTGGGAGCCCGAACCCGTCAGCTAACCCCGTAGGAGTGGTCCAAGCGTAGTGTCTTAGTCGCCAAGGCTAGCCTGCGCTTTTTTGCGTGCTTTTTTGCAAGGACAACCCGTCTTGGTGATGGAAAATTACGGCAGCAATGGGCTTACATGGTGCTACAATTATTAGATGAGGTGATATTTTTGCAGAGAAGGTGGCAGCGGATCCGGGGTGACGTAATCGGTGGTGCGACCGCCGCTGTGGTTGCTCTTCCCTTGAGCCTCGCCTTTGGGATTGCCAGTGGTGCCGGGGCGGTTGCCGGCCTGTACGGCGCGATCTTCGGCGGTCTGGTGGCGGCGGTATTTGGCGGTTGTGGTGTGCAAATCACCGGGCCGCCCGGCGCGATGATCGGGGTCTTGGTGGGTATTGCCAGCCAGCATGGGGTTGGCGGGATGTTTCTGGCGGGGGCTTTGGCCGGTTTAATGCAGGTGGTCTTCGGCATGCTGCGGTTGGGTGGGTTCGTTAAATATCTGCCCCAACCAGTGATTGCGGGTTTTACAAATGGGGTGGCGATCCTGTTTTTCATGACGGCGGTCGACGATGCCTTGGCGACCCTTTCGATTACCATCCTGACCGCGGTCGTGATCATGCTCGCCTTACGTTTTTACAAACAAGTACCCGAATCCCTCTTTGGTCTGGTCGCCGGTTTGGTCGCCAACGAGCTGTTCATCCATAGCCCCCATGTGGTGGGTGATCTCCCCTTTCACTTTCCCCAATTAGTGCTGGAGAGTATGCCCTTTAATCGGATCGGCGCTTTGCTGATGCCGGCGTTCACCATTTGTTTGCTGGGGAGTATCTCCGCGTTGTTATCCGCGGAGGTGACCGACGGGATGCTTGGCGTCCAGCACGACAGTAACCGGGAGTTGATCGGCCAGGGGCTGGGGAATCTGGTTGCTTCTTTCATCGGTGGTCTGCCCGTATCGGGCGCGGTTGCCCGCTCCGGGGTTAATGTCCATAGCGGGGGGCGGACACGGCTCTCCAGTATTCTCCATGCCATCTTCTTACTGCTGATGGTCTTGGTTTTCGCCCCCGTGGTCAAGCGTATTCCTTTAGCTTCGTTGGCGGCGATCCTGATGATTGCCTCGGTCCGGACCGCCGCTTGGAAAAGTATGAAGCTGATGCCGCGGGCCCGTTGGCAATACGGGGCGATTATGACGGTAACGACCATCCTGACCGTGGTGAAGGATCTAACGGTTGCGGTGGCGGTCGGGGTGGTCTTGGCCGGGCTGGGGGTCCTGGTTGAACTGGCCTTTTCCCCCCGGGGGAAGGTGGTCGACCCGTCGGAGAGGGAAGCTACGGTCTTATCTTTTCCTGCTGAAGTTCAAGTACTTGCTTTTAACGGGCCACTGTTCTTTGTTGGGGTCGAGCAGATGCGGCGGCGGATTAAGGCGTTGGCGCAAAAACCCGGCTTGGTCCTGGATTTTTCCGCGGTCACGAAGGTGGATGAGACGGGAGCCCTCGCCCTGCAGGATCTTGTCCACCGTTTGCAGGGGGAAGGGATAAGCGCCTATATTGCTGGACTTCAACGGGAACCTTTGCGGATGTTGATCCGGATGGGGGTCGTTGACCGCCTTGGTCGGTCGCGCGTGTGTAAGGGCTTGGACATTGCAATCCGGCGGGCGGCGCAAGAATTAGCGCTGAATGGGTGCGCCGAATCGGCTCCGAGCGAGTACGTCGAAACTGCACTGAAAGAGGACAACGAAACCGCCCATCAACCCTTGGCGGAAGCTTAATGGTTACTCTTATGTTTGGGGAGAGTAGCGGTTGGTCTTTGTTGAATATCAATATATTTTGCCGAAAAGGAGGTTTGGCGTGCGCAAACAATCGGTACTGCTTTTTGCAATCCTGTTGGGCTTTTGGACGGTGTTGGTTGGTGCGGTGAATTGGCCGCTTACGTTGGTGGGGGCCTTCGTGGCTTTGCTTACCGTTTGGTTTTGGCAGGATTTGGGTCCAAGACTGCCCAGGTTACTACCGTTTCGGGGCTTGTTGCGCTTGGGTTACGCCCTCGTCCTGATGGTGGGGTGGGTGATACAAGCCAACTTTACGGTCGCGAAGACACTGTTGTTTTCGCGGCCACCGGCGAAACCCATCTTTTTGCTAATGGAACCGAATCTCCGCACCAACTGGGGAAGGGTGCTTTTTGCCACCTGTATCACGATTACTCCGGGCTCAGTGACGGTGGATGTTGATCCGGAGAGTGGCCGGTTTATTGTGCATGCGCTGAACCACGAAACCGGAATCGACCTTTTATACTGGCGGCTGATCGACGAGATTATTTATCTGGAAAACGCTTTAGCGGAGCGCTCTAGGCTGGAAGCGGGGGAGGGGGAAAAACATGGGATGGCTACTGGTGGGTCTGATCGTCTTGGTGCTTCTGGTTCTGGAGCGGGCCATCATCGGCCCCACCGTTCTTGACCGGCTCATTTCCATCAATGCGATCACCAGTAAGGTTAGTGTGATTATTCTATTGATCGCTTTTGTCCGGGAGGAATATGGTTTCATCGATATCGCCTTTGTCTTTATGTCGTGTGCCTTTGTGAGTGGTCTTTGGATCTTAAAAGCGCTTACTCCTGGTGATTGGCAACTCCGACTACCGGGCGTAAAAGGTTTTGAAGGAGATGAGGAAGGAGAGGTGGCAGATGGTTAAATTGCTTGCGAACTTGTGTTTTCTCGGTTCGTTTTTCGCCTTTGGGCTGGGAACCTTGGGTTTGTTTCGGTTTCCCGATTCATATACGCGGCTCCATGCGGTAGGGATGGGGGATACCCTTGGGGTAGGTTTGCTCGGACTTGGCCTGATGCTGCTCAGTCCCAACTGGTTACTCCGCCTGAAGCTGGGGGCGATCCTCCTTCTGTTTTGGCTAATTAACCCTACCATGTCCCATTTGGTGGCGAAAGCCGGTCTGATTCACGGGGTGAAACCGGCGACTGACACCAGAGTGAGAAAGGGGTGAGCCGATGCCATATACCGCACTTGACTATTGGAATATGGTTTTAATGTTGATTCTGGTGGTGACCGCTTTAGCCATGTATTTCATCAAGGATCTGCTCCATGCCGTGATTGTCTTTGGTGCCTATAGTGTGACGATGGCCCTGATCTGGCTGCAGATGAACTCGCCGGACCTGGCGATCACGGAAGCGGCAGCGGGGATCGGGATGACCGTCTTGATGATGGCGGTTATCTTCCGCACCAGTCGGAAGGAGGAGTGACAGTGCGTTTCAGGAATCTTCTCTTTCTCATCCTGGCCCTGCTGGTCGCCTATGCGGTGGTCATGACCGTCGCGGAACTGCCCCCCTATGGGCAACCGGACAATCCGGTCCACAACCAAGTGGCCAAACGTTACATTGACGAGGCTTTAGAAGAGACCGGCGTCTTAAATATGGTGACTGCGATTGTCCTTGATTATCGGGCTTACGATACCATGTTCGAGACCATTGTTTTGTTTACCGCAACCCTCGCGGTGGTCATAACCTTAAAAACAGGAAAAGGGGAGGGCCGGGGGAGATGAAAGATTTTATCTTAAAACGGGCGGCATCGCTAATTTTACCATTTATCTTTGTCTATGGCATTTATGTGATTCTCCACGGTGCCGTCTCACCGGGCGGCTCCTTTGCCGGTGGGATTATTGTGGGGCTTAGTTTTATTGCCTTCTCGACGATTTACGGGATCGAAAAAGGCCAAGCCAAATTGCCGGAGCAAGTGCTGGTTTGGACCGAGAGTTACGGGACGCTCTGGTACGGACTGATGGGGCTGGTCGGGTTGGTGCGGGGGGTCCCGTTTTTAGCAAATAAACTGGCTGGTGTGGACCTGGGGACACCGGGGACCCTTTCTTCAGGAGGCCTTATTCCCCTCATTGGTCTGGGGGTTGGGATCCGCGTTGCCAGTACGATTGTGACTTTATTCTTTACGATGATGGAGGAAGAGCCATGAGCGGACTATTGGAAAGACTGCTTGTCAATTATCCTTATATGGTGGCGGCGCTCCTCTTCACCATTGGAACGGGCACGGTGCTTACCCACCCGAACCTGTTTAAAAAACTGTTGGGGATTAATATCATGGAGAGCGCGATTTTTCTGATGTTTGTGGCCAGTGGTAATGTCCGGGGGGGCGTGGCGCCGATCCGCGGCGCGGCTAATACGGAGGCGGTGTACATCAATCCGCTACCTTCCGCTTTAATGTTGACCGGGATCGTGGTCAGTGTGAGTGTGACTGCCTTTGCCCTGGCGTTGATTGTGCGCTTATACAAAGCATACGGAACGACCGATCTGCGACGGATCGCTGCGCGGAGAAACGGGGTGATCAGCGATGACCGCTTTGATCAGAGCTAACCTGCCAGTGTTGGTGGTGATTGCTCCGCTTTTTGTCGCTTTTACCCTACCGCCGCTGGCCCGCCGGATCCGCCTGGTCGAAAAACTGGCGCTCTTGGGGACGGTTTTGGGGCTAGCGGGTACCGGGTATCTGGCCTCGATTGTGCGCGCGCAAGAGGGAGTTCCCCTCCTTTATAGGCTTGGGGGTTGGCCCGCACCGTGGGGGATCGAACTGGTGGCGGGTAGTCTGGGCGTCTTTTTCCTGCTGGTGGTTTTGGGCGTAAGTATACCGGTTATCCTGTTTGCCCAGGGTAATCTCACCGCTGAGGTGGGTAGTGCTGAGCGGGTGACCCGGTTCTATGTACTCTATCTTTTACTGGTAGGTGCTTTAGCTGGAATGGCGGTCACCAACGATCTGTTCAATGTTTATGTCCTAATTGAGGTGGCCACCCTTAGTTGTTGTGGCTTGGTGAGTGCGCGTCGGCACCCGCGGGCGGCGGAAGCGGCTTTCAGCTACTTGATCCTGGCGACTTTAGGCTCCGCCCTCGTGCTCGGGGGGATTGGTTTCATCTACATGATTACCGGCCATTTGAACATGGGATTTGCCGCCCGGGAGTTAGGCCGGGTCTGGTTGGAACACCCCCATGTGGTCTTGATGGCGCTTAGTTTTATTGTGGTCGGCTTTGGGGTAAAAGCAGCCCTTTTTCCGTTACATGTTTGGTTGCCAGATGCCCATTCAACGGCCCCGTCGCCCGCCAGTGCTATTTTGTCCGGACTTGCGGTCAAAGGCTATCTGCTTTGTCTAGTGAAGTTTCTCTTCGGAGTCTTTGGCCGCCCATTGCTGCAGGAATTGGCGGTCCACCGGATTCTCACGTTCCTTGGCGCGGTGGGGATCATCGCCGGTTCGATCTTAGCCCTCAGCCAGGAGGAACTCAAGCGGAGACTGGCCTATTCCACTGTGGCCCAAATCGGTTATCTTGTTCTTGGTTTTGGGTTTTTGAACGTTACCGGCCTGGCGGGTGCCTTATTCTACCTGACCAGCCACGCCGTGATCAAAGCAACCTTGTTTCTAGCGGCGGGAGCCATCCAAGCGGCGACAGGAAAGAATCGGGTACGGGATTTAGCGGGGGTGGGCCGGAAGATGCCCATTACTATGGCGGCTTTTACCATTGGTAGTCTCGGCCTGATCGGTCTGCCGCTGTTTTCGGGTTTCATCGGCAAGTGGTATCTGCTACTGGGCAGCTTAGAAGCGGGGTTGATCCTGCCGGTGGTGGCGATTTTGGCCGGGAGTGTACTTTGTGCAGCTTACCTGCTTCCGGTGGTTCGGACGGCCTACTTTGCACCAGCGCCGGAGGAAGATTGGCGGGACCCCGGACGTCCCCAGAAGTTGGCTCTTCTATTGCTGGCGGCTTGTGTCGTGATTTTAGGTGTAAGGCCCGGGCCATTGCTGGAATTGGCCCGGAAGGCGGCCGCGGAGTTATTGGCCTTTTACTAGGGCAAAATTGCGCCACGCTGGCTACCGCTTGCGCAACGAAATGATGAGAATTTGAAGCCAGGTGGTCGAGAAGCCCCGAAGGCACTTGAATTGGTTGTTCACGTCGACTACAGCCAGTACACGCCATAATTTTTATCAAAGCCGGGTGAACAACTAGGGCTGTTTTCAAAGAAGGAGATTGAACCGATGTTTACACTTATTCTTTGCATAGGCAGTGGTCTTGTTGGTGGACTGCTGGTGGCGGTGGTGCCCGCGGCGAAAAACCGCCTCCGCAACATGGTAGTTTTGTTCTTTACCGGATTGGGGATGATTTGCAGTTGGCAAGTGGCACGGAAGGTGTTAGCCGGGGAAAGGCTGCGCCTGGCGGGTCAGATTGGCGGACTATCCCTTTGCTTGGACCCGGATCCGTTGGGGGTAGTTTTTGGTTTGATCGCAGCTACCCTTTGGCTTTTTGCCGTGGTCTATTCTTTGGGTTATATGGAAGGTAAAGACCATCAGCGCACCTATTATGCCTTTTTACTTCTGGCCTTCAGTGTAACCTTGGGGGTGGCCTTCGCCGGAAATTTGGTGGCTTTCTATCTGTTTTACGAGTTACTCACCTTTACCACTTACCCCCTGGTGATCCAGGAGCGTAATGAGGGAGCGATGCAGGCCGGCACCAAGTATCTGCTGTATAATCTGTCGGGTGCTGCCGTCCTCCTTCTGGGGATTGTGCTTACGGCAGCCTGGGGCGGGCGGCTTGATTTTGCCGGCGGGCCAATCCTGGCTGGTGGGCTGAAGACCGGACTTAACTGGCTTTTATTCCTATTTTTGGTCGGGTTCGGGGTCAAGGCGGCGCTGATGCCGTTTCACCGTTGGTTGCCGGCGGCGATGGTCGCGCCAACCCCGGTGAGTGCGCTATTACATGCGGTGGCCGTCGTCTACTCCGGGGTCTATGGCCTCTTGCGGGTGGTGTATTCGGTGTTTGGGACCGAACTTTTGGGCGAGTTGGGCTTTGCGGTCCTACTGCCCTGGGTGGCGGCGGGTACGATTTTGGTGGGGATAATCGTCGCCACGCAGCAGGATCTCTTGAAGCGCCGGTTGGCTTACCAGACCATTAGCCACCTTTCTTATATTCTCTTGGGTGCCTTTACTCTACAGCCGTTGGGTTTAGCCGGGGCGGTGCTGCAGATGGTCGGGTACGCGGTGCTGAAAACAGCCCTCTTCTTCTGTGTGGGGCTTATTGTGGAGCAGACCGGTGTGACCCGGGTCAGCCGGATGGACGGGGTCGGTTGGGCCCTCCCCAAGACGATGGCCGCCTTTACCGTCGCGACCCTGGGGATGATTGGCATGCTACCGCTGGGTACTTTTTGGGGTAAATACTACCTAATGAAGGGTAGCGTCGCCGGGGGGAAGTGGCCGCTGGCTTTGGTCTTGGTTGGGAGCGGGCTCATTAATGCCGTCTGTTTTATTCCGGTGGTGGTCAAGGCCTTTCGGGGGGAAAGAACGCGGTCAACTGCGACGGAGAAGGGGGGCCGGGTTGCTTTGATGTTGGCCCCAACCCTGCTTTTGGTGGTAATTGCGCTGTTAATGGGTCTTTTCCCGGGAATGGTCTGGCCGCTGGTGCAGGCGGTGGTTGATTCGTTTTTTTAAGTTGACTTTAAATGCTTGATTGAGTTTTGCTCATACGGTCTGCCAAGGTTTCCTAAAGAAAGCCAAACTGGGGCATGTAATATCTAGTTTTCTAGATAGTCGCTCACGCTGGCGACAGCCAGCACAATGAAGTGATAAAAATAAAAGCCAGGTCGGTGCGAAGCCCCGAAGGCGGACTTAAGCTGGTCATTTGCAGCAGCACTTCTAGCGCCGGGAGAATGACAGACTGATATTTTCCAGGTAGAATGAACGATATTCGGAGTTCTGTACGGAAGGAGGTTAAAAAATGTTGCTAACCATTCTGCCAATTGTGCCTCTGGTTGGTGCCTTCTGTTTGTTCTTAAAAAGGGGCCGCGCTGTTAACATTCCTATCATCACTAGTACAATTCTGCTCATCTTTGGAGGGTGTGGCCTGAGGAGTGTTTTTGCCGGGAGGTCCATCGCCTTTCGGCTTCCGCTGTCCGGTCCCTACAGGCCGTCTTTTCACGCCGATGCCCTCACCGCCCTCTTTGTGCTGCTGACCGTCTTTCTTTGGTTCGTGGTTTCGATCTATACGCCGGAATATATGAAGCGGGAAGGTGGAGTCAGGCGCTTTGCTGTTTGTACCTTGTTAACCTTATCGGCCGTATTGGGCGTCTTTTTGGCCGGCGATCTGTTGACCCTGCTTCTCTGCTTTGAGTTGATGACGATCGCCTCCTATTTCTGGGTGATCCACCGGGGGGATCAGGACGCGATCCGTGCCGGTTATTACTATTTGTTCTTCAGTATTATGGGCGGCCTTTTTCTGGCTTTGGGTATTGCGCTGATGACCGTGGCGACCGGAGAGTTGCCGACGGTCGGTTCCGGTGCGGTTACGCCTTTGCACCCGTCCATGTTTGCTTGGAGCGTTGCCTTTTTACTGATCGGATTTGGGGTGAAAGCGGGGATGGTCCCCTTACATCTCTGGTTACCCCGGGCGCACACAGTGGCACCAACGCCTGCTAGTGCGCTTTTGTCCGGGCTCCTGATCAAGGTGGGGGCCTATGGTCTTATCCGGGTGGGCGCGTTCGCCGGCTGGGGGCGGACCCTAGGGGCTGGGATTGGTTGGATGGGAACGGGCCTGGCCTTGCTTGGTACTGGTACGATGCTGGTTGGTGTTTTGGCCGCCCTCCTTCAAAGTGACGCGAAACGGCTTTTAGCTTACCATAGCGTCAGTCAGATGGGCTATATTCTTCTTGGTTTGGGCATTGGGCTTGAACTGGGCGCGGCCGGGGCACCGGGTCTGGTGGGCGCGATCTATCATCTTTTTAATCACGCGCTGTTCAAAGCGGCGCTCTTTCTGGGGATTGGTGTGATCTACCTTCACACGCAAGAGACTAACCTGTATAAACTCGGTGGGCTGTGGCGCCGTTTTCCAGTCACGGCGTTCCTGATGTTGCTAGCGGTATTGGGGATTACCGGCGCACCGGGACTGAATGGTTATGCCAGTAAGACCCTGCTCCACCGGGCCTTAAGCCACGCGGCAGAAACCGGTGTCTCCTGGGCGCGCTGGGTGGAACCCCTCTTTTTCCTGGTGGGGGTGGGGACCGCGGCGTCTTTTACGAAGTTGTATTATCTGGTCTTTCTTGGTAAACCTACTCCGGTAAAGACCGCCGTGGTGCGGTCCACCCGGCTCCATCTGGCCATGGTATTATTGGCAATCGCGATGGTCGGAATCGGTCTCGCGCCGGGGTTGTTTCCAAGGGTAGGGGCCGTTCCGGCAGCCCATGGATTAGGGATGGCAGAGGCCGCCGCCGACCTGGATGGTCTGGCGTTTTGGCGTTTTGCGGATGTCTCCGGGATGATCATTACTTTAATCCTGGGGGCTATCGTTTGTGGGTTGGGTCTGAAGTGGGGGTTCTTCCACTGGCAGCCGCCACGTTGGTTGACGTTGGAGGGTTTGGTACGACACTTTGCACAGGGGGTTTCGGCGCTCGGACGGAAAGGGACGGAGCTTTACCGCTTGTGCGGAGCGGTGGTTTGTGCGTGGGGGCGTACGCTTAATACCCGCCTGAATCTGGCCTTCTGCCGCTTTGACCAGTCAAGAAAAACTACCATCGGCCGGCTTAGACTGGTGGGGTTGAGCGCCGATGCGGTCCTCCTCATGGTGATGCTCATGTTGTTAATTGCCTGGTCTGTGCTGAACAGCTTGGCCCGTATGGTCTAATCTCTTTTTTCTGTTTCCGGCCAAGAACCGAAAGTACAAACGTGCAGATTAAAACCTCTATAGTGCATAGAGGTTCTTCTGTTTTACGGACGGAAATTTTATGTTAGATATGTTCGTGTAAAACGGCGAATTAATGTTAGTCTTAATTGAAGATGGTTTCGGCCTGGACATCCCTGCGGCGGTAATTACTGCGGACCAGTGGTGCGGAATGATTGGCACAGCAGTATTTACATAGGTGCATACAGGTGTTTTATGGTCAATATTATTTATATCGGTTTCTTGCAGCGGATGGAAAAATCAGTTATAATGTTATAAATAAATTAAAAATTAATGAAAAATTAATGGAGGTGGATCATGAGTAACCCACAACTAACAGAGAATGTGGAGAAATCCGTGAAATCGGTAGTGTTGTTTTGGGAAAAGGTGCAGAAGTATTTTTTTATGCGCCGTGTCTTGACCATCATTGCACAGGGGGTCTTCTTTAAAAAGATCTATGGGTTGTTTCTAAAGATTACTGCTGTTTTAACGGGCATCGGCGGACTAGCGCTTTGGGTGCGGGGCTGGGTGTTAATCAGCGAAATGAGCAGGTATGGTAATGCGGCTGGAGTAATCTTTGGCGGTCTTATTGTTGAAGTGTTATTAATCGTCTTTTTATACGCGGGCGTTCATACATTATGGTTGCGTGCTGTCGAGATTGAGAACCTGCCGGAAAGCGGCTATACCGTTATCCCCATAATTGCTACTTCTTTTAAACTTGTGGGAGAACTTTACGCTATTTGTTCTCTTTTTCTTGGGATTGCCGGTGCCATTCTTATTTGGCTTGCTGGAAGAATGGCCGGATACATGTTACCATCCTTTCCCATGGTTGATGGGACGGGTAGCGGTTTTATTGCCGGACTTCTCACGCTCATTCTGGGCTTAGGCTTTGGCCTTCTGGCGTTGGTCGTCTTTTATTTCTTCTCGGAAACGACCATCGTTCTAGTTGATATTGCTGGTCGTTTGAAGAAGAATAACGAGCCGTTGGCGGAAGAATAAGGAGTAATGCCGGCTCTAAATATTGGACCGACCCGGGGTTAAAATTCCCGGGTTGGTGTTTTTTTGGATTAAAAGATCATAAGGGCCTGACACGATCCAAATTTTATTATGTTTTGGTAATCCTGGGGAAATTATGGTACAATTACTATATTTGAAGAGACCGAAGGGGAGGAGGACAACCTAATGAACAAGGTGAAATTGGTGGTCAAGGTGATGATCATAAGCTTAATCTGTATGGTTGGCAGCTTCGTTAATGCGAACCCTAATACCAACCCTTATTACGAATCCGTGGAGGAGCTGCTCTTAATAATGAAGATCGACGAAAACCTGAGTAATTCCTTGGCACAGATTCGGCCCATGATTCTCCAGCAGTTTCAACAAGCGACACCCGAAGAGATGACGCCCGAACAGGTTCAGGTCATGGAGAAATTTATCGGTAGACTACTGGATCTGATGGAAGAAGAGATGAGATGGGAGAAGATTAAGGACGATTACATCCAGGTTTACATGTCCATCTATACGGAGGAGGAGATCCAGGAGCTGATCAAGTTTTACCGGACGCCGGTGGGACAAAAAACAATCGATCAAATGCCGATCCTCGTGGAAAAATCAATGGAAATAAGCCAGAAGTATCTGATGGCTACGTTGCCAAAGATCCAAGCCCTTACCGAAGAGATGCAAGCGGAGATAGAAGCCACTATCAAAGAGTAGACAAAAACGCGCTCCCATTCCCGACCTACGGGGTGGGAGCGCGTTTCATTCATAAAGTTTCAACAATCAGCCAAGGAGCGCTTCGCCTTGACAAAGATTGCCGTGGCAATGCTTAACCGTGGAGCAGGATCCGGTCATCGGTTAACTCCCGTCCGCTGCGGGCGGTAAATTTGGCAAGCAAGTCGCGGACGGTGATGTTTTCCCGTTCTTCTCCTTTTAGGTCAAGGATTATTTTCCCCCGGTCCATCATAACCGTGCGGTTTCCCATCGCCAGGGCTTGCTTCAGGTCGTGGGTGACCATCAGCACGGTTAATTTATGCTGCGCCACAATGCGTTTGGTAATCTCCACAATCTGGATGGCGGTCTTCGGGTCTAGGGCCGCGGTGTATTCATCCAAAAGGAGAATTTGGGGCTGGCCCATGGTCGCCATGAGCAGGGTTAGGGCTTGCCGTTGTCCACCGGAGAGCAATTTGACGGGGCAGTCGAGACGGTCTTCCAAACCCAGTTCGAGGAGGGCGAGGAGGCGCTTAAACTCTGCGCGCCGGTTCTTATTCAACCCCAATTTTAAGCCCCGCCGTTTTCCCCGTTTCACCGCCAGCGAAAGATTTTCTTCGATCGTCATTTCGGCGGCCGTGCCCTGCAATGGGTCCTGGAAAACCCGGCCGACCAGGTGGGCCCGCTTGTGCACCGGCCAGGAGGTCACATCATGCCCGTTGATCTCCACCGTGCCCACTTCCGGAAAGAAGGTCCCGGCGACGAGGTTAAGCAGGGTTGACTTGCCAGCACCGTTACTGCCGATGATCGTGATGAAATCACCCGTGGGAATCTCCAAGTTAATATCCTTTAGGACATAGTTTTCGTTGACCTTACCGTAATTGAAGATCTTGTGCAGATTAGTTAGTCTGAGCATCGGCGGCGCTCCTTTCCATTAAACGTTCGGCGAATTCGTCCTGGATCATGAAGTTGCGCAGGGTCGGGGCACCTAGGGCCAGGATTACCAGTAGGGCAGTGACGATCTTCAGATCAGTGGGGGCAAAGCCCAGCTGGAGAGCGATGGCGATCGCCAGGCGGTAGATGATGGAGCCGATGATCACACCGAAGGTGGCAAAGCATATTTTACTGGTCCGGATTACGACTTCACCAATGATCACCGAGGCGAGGCCAATTACGATCATACCGATCCCCATTCCCACATCGGCAAAGCCCTGATACTGGCAAGTTAGGGCTCCGGAAAGGGCGACCAGACCGTTGGCCAGGCCCAGACCAAGGATCTTGAGGTGGTCCGTATTCCCACCTAAACTCGCAATCATGACCGGGCTGTCGCCGGTGGCGCGGAGGGCCATCCCGATCTCAGTAAACAGGAAATAATCAAGGAGAAGTTTGACCAAGAGGACGATCAGGGTAAAAACGATTAAGGCCAGAAAACGGTCGGAAAGCCCCCAGTCTTTAATCACCGTGAGAATGGTGGTCTCCCGTAACAGGGGGATGTTGGAACGGCCCATAATCCGGAGGTTAATCGAATAAAGGGAAGTCATGGTCAAAATCCCGGCGAGAAGACCGGTAATCTTCAGTTTGGTATTGATGAGGCCAGTGGTCATGCCCGCCACGACCCCGGCGAGCATCGCTATGAAGGTGGCCAGAAAAGGGTTCATTCCGTTTATGATTAAAACCGCACTCACTGCCGCCCCCATCGGGAAACTGCCTTCCACCGTTAGATCGGGAAAATCTAAGATCCGAAAGGGCAGGTAAACGCCCATTGCCAGCAGACTAAAGGCGAGGCCCTGCTCAATTGTGCCCTGTAGAATATTTAACCACATAATAAGTCACTCCATTTAAGATTTAAAGAATTAGTTAGGACTCTTACGGTGTCTTAAGGACCATCTTTGGTTCGAAAACCAAAGGGCGGAAACGTTGTTTCTCTAAGCAAAGTAACAACAACAGTAATAAAAATAAAGAAGCGTCGATCCTATCGGTTCCGGACGATGGTGGCTTTTTCCCTTAAAGCAGCCGGGATGCTAATCCCCAAGGCCTGCGCCACGTCTTCATTGATCACCAGTTCGGTTTCTTTCTGACTCTCAATGGGCATCGTCTCCGGCTTCGCCCCATCCTTCAGAATGCGCAGCGCCATCTCGGCGGTCTGGCGGCCAAGGCGGTAGTAATTAACACCAACCGTGGCCAGTGCGCCCTGGGGTACTAAGTTTTCCTCGCCAGGAAAGACCGGAATCCTGTTCTCCTCCGCCACTTTCACCACGGAAGAAAATGCGGAAACCACCGTATTATCCGTTGGGACATAGATAAAATCGACCCGGCCGATGAAAGATTGGGCGGCTTGGAGAACACCAGCGCTGGTATCGACCGTTGCTTCCACGACTTCGAGGCCTAATTGGTCGGCGATTGTTCGCGCCATTTGGACCTGGGTCACCGAATTGGCTTCGCCGGCGTTGTAGATGATCCCAACGCGTTTGGCCCCGGGGACTAACTGTTGGGCCAATTCAAACTGTCCAGCCAGCGGTTGGAGATCGTTCGTTCCCGTGACGTTGGTGCCCGGCCTTTCCGCGTTTTCCACCAGTCCGGCTGCGACCGGGTCGGTCACCGCCGTGATTAAGATGGGCTTGTCTTTGATCAGATTCGCGGCGGCCTGAGCGGTAGGAGTGGCAATCGCTAAAATCAGATCCAACTTATCATTCTTGAACTTCTGGGCGATGGTGTTGGCGTTTGCCATGTCACCCTGGGCAATTTGGATTTGATAGGTGATATTTTCGTCTTCAACGTTTCCGTGCTCCGTGAACAGGTCGATAAAACCCTCCCGGGCTGCGTCAAGGGCCGGGTGCTCCACAATCTGAATGATCCCGATCTTGAGGGTTTCCGTTGTTGGTTTCCGGAGGAAAAAGAGACCACCGGCCGCCACCAAAAGGAGGACCACTCCCCACAACTATCCTATCTTCCGCAT
>JAAZDX010000036.1 GCA_012512605.1 Bacillota bacterium | reverse complement strand
GATGGGAGTAAAGGGGGGCCTTTTTCCAAGCTTGATTTGGCGATTGATCCAAAAGCAGGGCAGGTGGTTAGCCTAATTATTCCAGCACGCGGATATATTTCCCGTCCGGGGCAGGAGATTCCTTGGGCGGCGGTGAAAAAGATTAGTGCCGATCTGATCTTGTATGCGGTGGAAAGTGTACCGGGAAAGAAAAAGCCGGGTTTTTAACTATTATGCGGTGGAAAAGTGAGAAAGCCGTCATGGGGATAATAGTAATGGCAGCAGTAAGGAGCGCGGAGGTGGCGTAAAGATGGACAAAATGGGAGTACTAGTCGCAGGTGCCTATGGACGAATGGGCCGGGAAGTGGTCAAAGCCGTCGTCGCCCAGGAAGATTTACAGTTGGCAGGGGTTGTTGATCAGGCTGGAGCAGGAGAAGATATTGGCCAGGTCTGTGGCTTTGGTGATCTGGGGATTAAAATTGAAACCGATCTTCCTACCGCGTTGAAAAAGAGGACGGCCACCGTGATGGTGGATTTTACCACACCCTTGACGGTGATGGATAATATTAAAGTGGCGTTGTCCGCGGGGGTATCCGCAGTGGTGGGGACGACCGGTTTGACCGCAGAAAATCTGGAAGAGATTGAAGATTTGGCGGTGCGGACCGGAAAAGGAGTGATCGTTGCCCCCAATTTTGCTCTGGGTGCCGTCTTGATGATGCGTTTTGCCCAGGAAGCAGCCAAATATTTTCCGGATGTAGAGATCATCGAACTCCACCATGACCGTAAGATCGATGCCCCATCGGGTACGGCGTTGAAGACGGCGGAGATGATTACCACCGGGCGGACGACCGAGCCCGGGAGTAAACCGGCACCTTTGGAGAAGATCAACGGCGCGCGGGGTGGAGAATACTTGGGTACGAAAATCCATAGTGTACGCCTGCCCGGGCTCATTGCCCACCAGGAAGTGATCTTTGGTGGTCAGGGACAAACGCTGACGATTCGCCATGATTCGCTTGACCGCTCCTCTTTCATGCCTGGAGTGATCCTGGCGATTCGAAAAGCGCCGTCGGTGAAAGGGCTGGTCTACGGGCTGGATGCTCTGATTGATTAGGGCCTGAGGTCCCCGATGACGTTTAGCTGACTTTTTGACACCTCTCCTTTCCACAAAGAATATATTACTATAGACCGGCGTCTGTTCAATCAGTTTATGAATTCGAGGAAGAAGAAGCATAAACTGTCCTGCCTGGTAATATAAGGAAAGGGAGGGTCTTTTATTGGCAAAATTCTCTTTTAGTGGCGGAGTAGCGGTTTTAGGTGGCGACGACCGGCAAGTGATCGTCGCCGAAGCGATGCTGACCATGGCACCTTGGGTGAAAACGCTGGGTTTGACCGGTCTACCCGCTGATCCCCGTTTGTTATCTGCAGCAGATCTTAAAGAGGCGCTCACCGGCGCGCGAATTGTTATCCTCCCGATTAGTGGAGTTGATCCTCGAGGATTGGTCAAAACCTCTGACCCTACGGTCGTAATCAAAATTGATCCGGACTTTTTTAACTTGGTGGAAAGGAAGACTTTACTTGTCACCGGAATGTTACCACCCCATTTGCAACAGATGGCTACAGAAAGATGGGTCCGGGTCTGCGAATATGGGGATCACGATCTGATCGCCGTCCCCAACGCGATTCCCACCGCCGAGGGGGCGATCCAGTTGATGATGGAAAAAACAGCGTATACGGTGGATGGCGCTGCCTGTCTGATTTTGGGGTTTGGTCGGGTGGCCCGGGCTTTAGCCTCCCGGCTACAGGCTTTAGGCGCTGTGGTTACGGTCGCCGCCCGTAATCCGCAGCAATTGGCCACGGCTGCCGATTTGGGTTATAAACCTTTACCCCTTAATCAGTTGGAACAGGCGGTGAGCCAAGCCAATGTGATTTTCAATACGATTCCCGCCTTGATGCTCACCGCCCCACTATTGGCTGAAATATCCCCAGATACGCTCATCATTGATTTGGCTTCCGCACCGGGTGGTGTTGATTTTGAAGCAGCCAAGCGCTATCAGATCACAGCCATTCTGGCTTTAGGGCTCCCCGGGAAGGTCGCGCCACGGACCGCTGGCCAGATCCTTGCCACTAACCTTCCAGGCTTAATTAAACAGGAACTAAGCCGACTGTCTTGAGGAAAAAGCGAGAAAGATTAGCTTGGAGGGGTGAAAATGGAATTAGCAGGTGTGCGTATTGGCTTTGGTCTCACCGGTTCCTACTGTACGATTCCGGATGTCATGCCCGCGCTCAAGCGACTACGCGCCGCGGGGGCGGAACTTTTCCCCATCGCCTCCCCGTTTGTGTTCCAGACTGATACCCGATTTGGGAAAGGGGAGGAGCTCCATAAAATATTGCTTGAAATCACCGGGCGGAAACCTTGGCAGAGTGTAGTTGAGGTCGAACCAATTGGCCCACAAGGACTCCTCGATATTATGGTGGTAGCGCCTTGTACCGGGACAACACTCAGCCATTTAGCCCAAGGGGTTTCCAATACGCCGGTAACTCTGGCTTGTAAAGCCCAGTTACGGAATGAACGCCCGGTGGTCCTGGCGGTTGCCACCAATGACGGTTTGGGCGCGAACTTAGTGAACCTGGGAATGCTGTTGAACCGAAAATTCATTTACTTTGTCCCCTTTGGGCAAGATGAACCGGAGCGTAAACCCAACTCGTTGGTGGCCAAAATGGAACTTATAATGCCCACGATTGTTCATGCTATCGAAAGGAAACAGCTTCAACCGTTGCTCCAATGCTATTAAGAAAAAAATAAGGTTGAAATCTCCAGTGAAAACTGGTAAAACTTAAATAAGTGACAAAGGAGTGAGCACCCATTCGCATCCTAGTTCAAAAGTTTGGCGGTACTTCCCTGGCAACGGCGGCACTCCGGGAAAAAGCGGTCGCCCGGATCAAAGAGGCGCTTCAGCGCGGTTATTCTCCAGTGGTCGTGGTCTCCGCGATGGGAAGGTACGGCGCGCCTTATGCCACCGACACATTGCTTGCTTTAGCCCGTGAGGTTTGTCCCGAGATTAACCCCAGAGAACAGGATTTATTGCTTTCCTGCGGCGAACTAATATCCACGGTAGTCATGGTGCAGGCTTTAAAATTACACCACGTGGAAGCGCGAGCTTTTGCCGGGGGGATGGCAGGAATTATTACCGTCAGCAATTTTGGGGATGCTCACATTATAGAGGTTAATCCGGAAAAGCTCATGACTTGTTTGCACCAGAAACAAGTTGCGGTGGTAGCCGGCTTTCAAGGACAGACACAAGAAGGCGAAGTAACTACTCTAGGGCGCGGCGGGAGTGATACCACCGCCGCTGCTTTAGGGGTGGCCTTGGCGGCTACGGCGATTGAGATCTACACCGACGTGAACGGAGTGATGACGACCGATCCCAATCTGGTGCCGGAAGCCAAGTTGCTGAAAGTGATGACTTATGAAGAACTATGCGAAATGGCCCATTTGGGTGCGAAAGTGATTCATCCTCGGGCGGTGGAGATCGCGATGAAGGGACGCATTCCCCTCAAGATCATGTCCGTCCATTCCGATCAGGAAGGAACCTTGGTCACTGATGCGTATCCTTCCCGGCCGGGCTTGGAACTTAAATCCGACCGCATGGTGACTGGCTTAGCCCATATCCCGGATTTAGCCCAGTTTGACCTGGCCTGTCCGGAGAACGCTTATTCCAGCGGTAAAGCGCTGGAGGTCTTTACTAGTTTGGCGGAGGCCGGGATCAGTATTGATATGATTCAGGTCTCACCGGAGCAGATTACTTTTACTGTGCAAGAAAGTCTGTTTGACCGGACTTTTTCCGTTTTAGAGCAGACCGGATTGCCGTTTAAAGCGGCGAAGGGTTTTGCCAAAGTTGCCATTGTGGGGGCGGGGATTCGAGGGGTGCCTGGAGTGATGGCACGGGTCGTTGAAGGCCTATACAAGGCACAGGTTCCCCTGTTCCAAACGGCCGATTCCCATACAAACATTGCCTGTTTGGTCAAAAAAGAAGATATGATCACGGCGCTCCGCGCCTTACATGAGGAGTTTAGCTTAGATGATAAAAAGGAGGGATGTGGGGAAAAAACATCCTTGGAAAAACAAATTCCCTGAAGAAAGGGAGGTTATTTAAATGGTGGAATTTGGGGATTTATTAACGGCAATGGTCACACCCTTTAACGAAGATGGTGAGGTGGATTACCAAACCGCCAAAAACCTAGCCGTAAAGTTAGTCGAGAATGGTTCTGATGGCTTGGTGATTGCCGGAACACCGGGCGAATCGCCGACCTTAACAGCCGAAGAAAAGCTGACCCTTTTTTCAACGGTCGTGGAAGCGGTGGGTGGCGAAGCAACAGTGATTGCGGGGACGGGGTCGAATAACACCAAAGCAACGGTGGAGTTTACAAAAGAGGCTGAGCGGACCGGGGTGGACGGGATTTTGCTGGTTTCTCCCTACTATAATAAGCCGCCCCAGGAGGGTTTGTACCAACACTTCAAAAAGGTAGCAGAAGCAACGACTTTACCGGTGATGGTTTATAATATCCCGGGAAGAACGGGGATTAATATTACGACCGCGACCATGAGCCGTCTGGCGGAGATCGATAATATTGTCGCCTTAAAAGAATCCAGCGGCGATCTGGAGCAAGCGGCGGAGATGGTGCGTGTTTTGCCCAAAGATTTTTTGGTCTACAGTGGGGACGACAACATGACGTTACCGATCCTTTCCGTCGGTGGTGCTGGTGTCGTCAGCGTTGCATCTCATTTGGTGGGGCGGAGAATGAAAAACATGATCGAGGCTTATCGGGCCGGAGATGTCGCTGAAGCGACCAAACTTCATCAGGAACTACTTCCGCTTTTTAGGGTGTTGTTTGTTACGGCCAACCCAATCATGGTCAAAGCTGCCCTTAATATGCTGGGGTTCCCGGTGGGAACGACTAGGTTGCCTCTGGTAGGACCACAACCGGATGAGTTGGATAAGCTAAAGGATATTCTCCAACAGTTAGGCCTAAGATAAACCGCGACGAGAGAAAAAACGGGTTTTTAACGCCCGTTTTTTTCTATTCAATTCCCGCGGTAATTCTGATAGAATAAAGGAAAAGCCTTGTGGAGAGAACATTGTAAAATGAAGAGCAGAAACAAAAAGCTATTGACAGTTTTGGTCCTTATCTTGATCGTAACTGTTTTTATCCCGGGAAACCTGACGACGACATCGGCGAGCAAAAGTATCGCCATTAACGTGACGGCGAACCCTTTATCTTACGATCCTTTGTTTGCCATGGTCGATGCGGAAAAAATTCTCCTGGCTAATCTGCATGAAGGTTTGGTCGTTTGGGACAACGGAGTTTTAACGCCCGGGGTGGCCGCGAAGTGGTATATCTCCGCTGATGCGAAAACTTATACCTTTCACCTGAAGGAAGCCTACTGGTCCAATGGGGATCAGCTGACAGCGGCCGATATTGAATTATCCTGGAAACGGATTATCACTTCGGAAACTGCCACTCCCGCCCGGTCGTTACTTGACGTGATCAAAAACGCCAAAGCTTTCCGGGAGGGGGAGCTGACGGCCCCGGAGGAGATTGGGATTAAGGCTTTAGATAAACGTGTTCTCCAAATTGAGTTGGAGGAGCCTTGCAGCTATTTTTTGAGTCTCTTAACATTCCCGGCCTTCCTACCCGTTCATCCCAAATACCTTCAGGAGCAAGACCTAAATTTCGCCCCCGGTTTTTGTAGTAATGGTCCGTTTCGGATCGACCAAGTGGAAGGGGGGAGCCATGCGGTGCTGGTGGCGAATGAGCATTACCGGGGCGAAAGGGGAAACATTGGTGAGATCAAAGTAACATTTTTACCGCCCAAAACCGGAGTTATGCTGTTCGGTGCCGGGATGTACGATCTATTGGAAGATCCGCCCTTTTCCATGTTTGGCGAATACACCGACCGTTTGGTTCAAGTACCCACGATGGGGACGGGCTTTCTTTATTTAAATACCCGACGCCCCCCTTTGGACAACCCCCTTTTCCGTAAAGCCCTTTCCGCCGCAATCAACCGGGACATCCTCGTGGCCAAGATTTTCGGCTACGCGGGGGTGCCTGCGACGGGACTGATCCCTCCCGGGATGGCCGACAGTAAAAGCGGGAGCGATTTCCGGCAAACCGGTGGTGACCTCATTGGGGCCGCCGACGGCAAAAGATGTTTGGAACTTCTGTACGAAGCGGGCTACCCCAACGAGGATGGTTACCCGGAAATGGAAATTTTGGCGGTTGATAGTCTGATTCCCCTGGAGATGGCGAAGACCGTCGCCGAGATGTGGGAGATCAATTTGGGTTTGAAGACGAAAATAAAAGCCGTTCGTTACGAGGAATTTTTGGAGTTGGCGGCAGAGAACCGCTTTTATACGGCGCGGCAAGGGTGGACCGGTGATTACCCGGACCCGATGACCTTTTTCCAACTATTCCATTCTGAAGCGGAGGAGAATTTCTCCGGATACCAAAACCCCGAATATGACTATTGGCTTTCGACTGCCCGGCAGACCATGGATAGTATCAGCCGGTATAAAATCTATCATCGCTTGGAAGAACGGTTGATCTCCGATCTACCGGTTATTCCCTTATATTTCAGTGTCAAACCTTACCTGGTTTCTAGTAAATTGACGGGGGTTAACTATACGCCCCAAGGCTACCCGCTTTTTCAAAAGGCTTGGAAAATGGATTAAAAAACAAGGGCTGACATAATGTTCTGTCTACCGGGGAAAGGATTTATTGGCGAAGCAGCGAAAACAGAACTTAGAAGGCTTTAGCCTAAAGGCGATGGAGTATGGGTTGCTCCTAATCTGTCCAAGCGCCAAAAAGGAAAGGGTAGCGAGTTTAATGCAGTCAAATAAGCTAAAAATAGTATGGATTGCCTTTATTTTTGTCCTGTTAGCCGGGATTGGCACCCCGGCTTTGGCTACTGTTCCCCGGGAAGTGGAGATCGAAGCCCGGATGGTCGAGTTTGATCCGGATTCCCGGGTTTATCGCGCCAGCGGGGGCGTGATTATGACCAGTGGTGATTTTCAGTTGCAAGCGGAGACCGTCTTTTATAACCAGGAGACAGAGATCATCACGGCGGAACAAGGGGTTAAGTTGCAGACGGCCACAGGCAACTGGGAAGGGGAAAGTCTCGTCTATTCTTTCCATACGGAGGAGGGGACGCTGACTGCCTTCCGCGGTGCGGTTGGCTCGTCTTTTTACACTGGGCAAACAGGGGAACTACGGGGAGAAGAGATTCTTGTGCAAGGAGGCTCCTTTACCCGCTGTGAGCTTACGTCCCCGTG
This sequence comes from Bacillota bacterium, assembly GCA_012512605.1. Lineage (GTDB taxonomy): Bacteria > Bacillota > UBA4882 > UBA10575 > UBA10575 > Capillibacterium. Next base: position 2,987 of record JAAZDX010000036.1, on the reverse strand, counting down.
TGTAAAGATTAAAGCGGGGCGGGTCCGGTTGGTTGACGATCGGGTGCATGTGGATGGCGGTTTGTTATACTTGAAGAACCTCCCGGTACTCCCACTGCCGCCGGTAACTTTCGCACCCGACCAGTTTGAAAACTGGCCCCAGTTGGAGATCGGGGTCAATCGGACCCGTGGTTTTTACGTGATTGGCCGGTTGACGCATCAGGTTAACAATCAGGTTAGCCTGAATTACGGCGGCGGAGTCGGAACCAATCGGTGGTGGAATGTCCAGGGCGGAATGAATTGGAAACCACTCCCCGGTTTGGTTCTCAATTCGACGCTGACTTGGGAGGAATACCTGCGGGGGAACGCCAGCCTCACCTATAACTGGGCACCCGTGCAGTTCAGGGCGGCTGTACAGCGCGATTGGGACGATTTAACCTCTGGTGAGCATACTTTTTCGGTCAGGGGACCGCTAACGAACAAAAGCAACCTGGAACTTAGCTATAATTCCAGTTTTGACGGGAAGGAACAGGGCGAACAACGGCGTGCGGATTATGGTCTGCACTTGACGGGGCGTTGGCTTCCGGGCTTTGCTTTGGGTGCGGGTCTCTTTTACGGGGAAGGTGACCTTGAAAGTAATAGCCTGAATGGTTGGTATCTAAGGACAACTTGGTCCGGAGGGGTTAATATTGCCCGTACGTGGCGGATCGAGGTTGACGGCGAAACCCGGTGGCAAACGGGGATTGAGCCGCTTTGGGTGGAAAACGAGGTAAAATTGGTTAAAGACCTCCACTGTTTCAAGGCGGATCTGGGTTATGATTTACTGGACGAGAGTGTCAGTTTTAATTTCATGTTTAACTGGTAGGGAGTGGCGGCGCCGGGGTTAACACATAAAATAAACCTTCCAAACGTAAACTACCATGAAAGGAATTGCCTACGGAGGTTTTAATGTGGAAAACCCCTTAAATGATCTAACCGGTGCGCAGAGGCTTTACTGGACGAATTCACTCTACCCGACGAATTTTCCACCGGATCTCACCCACCCGTTACGGAAAAAACACGGGGCGATCAAGCCGCCGGAACTGATGGCCGAGATCATCTCTTTTTTTACGAAAGAAGGAGAACTGGTCCTTGATCCCTTTGCCGGTGTTGGCAGCACTTTGCTCGGTGCGGAACTGGTGAAGCGGAGGGCAGTCGGTATCGAGTTGAATCCCGATTGGATCCGGGTTTTTCAGGAGATCACGACGGAGTTCAGCGTTGGCCAGCAAGGTTTGGTTCATGGGAAAGCAGGACGGGAAATCAAAAGTTTTATGATCAACGGCGATTGCCTTGAGGAATTAAAAAAGTTCCCACCAGAACAGGTAGCGGCGATCATTACCGATCCACCCTATGGTTGTAGCCACCGGGTGACCTTTACGCGGGAAACAAACTTTGCCATGTATAACCCGGGGGAAGAGAAGGATTTTGGTAATGCCGCCACTTTTTCCGCGTACCTAAAGAAGATGGCGGCCTTTGCCCAAGAGGCCTTTCGGATCCTAATACCCCGTCGTTATTTAGTCATTCTGATCGGTGACCGTTACCAAAACGGGGAGTATTACCCCTTAAGTATTAAGGTGGCCGAAGTAATGCAGCAAGCGGGCTTTAAATGGAAAGGGATGCGGATTTGGTGGAACCAAGCCACCCAGCGTCCGCTACGGCCCTATGCCATCAAACGTTGTTATGTGCCGAATATTACCCACCAGAATATCCTGATTTTCCGTAAAGGGGGAACCGGAAGCCGGTAAAGCAAAGGTAAAGAAGGAAAACAGGGGCAGACAGCGAGCTTAAAAGCGTTCCATAAGTTAGGGTTGAAATCCTGTATAATTATGATATAATCTAAGTATAAAGCAAACTCCAGTAATGACCTCGATCGGTGGTGAAGACATTGGTTTTTCATCTATCTAGAGAAGAGGTCCTCAAAGTTTGTAAAGAATGTAGTAATTATAACCAATTGGACGACACATGTCGATCGGGTAATGAATCCCCCCGGACCTTGAAGCTAGTGCGGAAATGCCAAAAGTGGGATGATTATTTTGGTGGTAAATGTTTGTTCCGTGGATAGCCCGGACCGGGCTGCTTTTTTCTCTCACAAGATTCATATGGGCCTGTAGCTCAGCTGGGAGAGCGCTGCGTTCGCATCGCAGAGGTCAAGGGTTCGAATCCCTCCAGGTCCACCAAAAATAAGCACGATCCGCCATCTTTGATGGCGGTTTTTTTGTTTGGTAGTCGCCCACGCTGGCGTTGTCAAGTCCCTCTTAAAAACGGGGTGAGGGACTGACTGGTCCGGCAAGACGAAAATCCAAGGCCAGACGGGCGACAAGCCCCGAAGGCGGACAGCAGCAGGTCTAATCAGCGGCGCCCTTGGCGGCGGAAGAAGGACAGACTAGGATTTTCTAAGTAGTTGGAGCGGAGAACGGAATGGACGCGGGTGGCTTGAAGGATGACGGTTTTTTATGGAGAACCTAATAAGGCCATGTTATTCAAAGCATGCTAGTGGAAAATGGGCGGGTGGGTAAAGGAGAAGTGGTCAAATGAAGCTACCTGAAGAGTTTAGACAGAAAATGCAGCGCTTAATGGATCCGGAAGAATATGAAACTTTCATGCGTGAACTAAAGCGAAAAGTCATGATCCAAAGCTTGCGGGTGAACACCAAGAAAATCACGGTTGCGGAGTTTCTCCGGATCTTCCCTCATGAATTAACACCGGTTCCGTGGTGTGCAGAGGGTTATTACCTCCCCAAGGGATTTAAAGCTTCCATGCACCCTTATTATTACGCGGGCCTCTATTATCTCCAGGACCCCAGCGCGATGCTGCCGGTTGTTGCCTTAACACCACAGCCGGGGGAACGGATCTTGGATCTTTGCTCGGCTCCGGGCGGAAAGGCAACCCAGATTGGAGCCGCCACGACTGACCAGAGTTTCCTGGTGTTAAATGATATTAATCCGAAACGGACGAAAGCCCTCCTGAAG
>JAAZDX010000035.1 GCA_012512605.1 Bacillota bacterium | reverse complement strand
TTATATAACAAATAGGCTGTGATCGACCCGGTAATCTCAAAAAGTTTCCAGAAAAACTCTGCGGAAAGGATCATAGAACCCCTCCCCTTCCATTATTCTGGTCGAAACTGCCCGCCACTATTCACATTATAGCATAAGCCCTTTGGGTTTACAAGTACTTAACGATAGTAAATATTATTCTATAAGCGGGATATTTTTTAAACCGGCTTTAAATACAAAAAATAGCAGGTTTGGTCCTGCCATTATTAGTCAATATGGTGGGGAGGAGCGGACTCGAACCGCTGGCCTCTACGATGTCAACGTAGCGCTCTAACCAACTGGGCTACCCCCCCAAAGCAAATCTAATAATAACACAAAACTATAGTTAAGTCAATAGCCTTTTCTTTTTTGTTTAGTCATTCAGTGATAAATGTCAGATTTAATCTAATCTGGTAAAATGTCTCTTATGAGTAAGCCGACCTTTAACATGACGCTACAAGGTTTGGTTTAAAAAGAAAACAACCCCGGTTAAGTAGGTGCTTAACCGGGGTTGTCACGCGTTTAGGCCGATACCTCCGGGTATTTTTCCCGTTTGGTATATTGGGTGTGGAGCAGTTGATGGCTCTTTTCACCCAAAGGCTCACCTAGGAACTCCTCGTACAGGGTTTTAACAGCAGGATTCTCGTGGGATTTCCGCAGCGGCAGCCCGCGATCGGCTTCATAGATCGCTTCGATCCGTTTTTCCCGGATCGCGTTGGTCGTCCCGATCGGTTGGCCGCCACCGCCGATACAACCACCCGGACAGCACATAATCTCAATAAAGTGGTAATCGGCTTTTCCGGCTTTAATCAATTCCATCAGTTGACGGGCGTTCCCCAACCCGTTGGCGACAGCAACTTTAACCTTCGTTCCCTTTAAATCAATTTCCGCTTCTTTAATCCCTTCAATTCCGCGGACGGCGGTAAAGTCCACCGACGGCAGGGTCTCTTTTGTTACCACTTCATAAACGGTCCGGAGGGCAGCTTCCATTACGCCGCCGCTAGCCCCGAAGATCACACCAGCGCCGGTCGTAATCCCGAAGGGAGCATCATATTCTTCTTCGGGTAGTTGGTTAAAGTCGATCCCAGCCTGCCGGAGCATTTTCCCCAATTCACGGGTGGTTAAAACGGCATCAACATCAGGATAACCGGAAGCGGACATCTCCGGACGCCCGCACTCAAATTTCTTAGCGGTACAAGGCATGATGGAGACCACATAAATATCCTTCGGGTCCAGCCCGGCTTTCTCCGCGTAATAGGTCTTCGCCAGCGCACCAAACATCTGCTGGGGCGATTTGCAAGTTGAAAGATGGTCTAAATATTCAGGGTAAAAATGTTCGATGAATTTAATCCATCCCGGACTACAAGAAGTAATCATCGGGAGCGTGCCACCTTTGGACAAGCGTTCAATCAATTCATGGCCTTCCTCAATAATCGTTAAATCGGCGGTAAAATCGGTATCGAAGACGCGGTCAAAACCTAAGCGTCTTAAGGCGGCAACCAGTTGACCGGTGGTAACTTGACCTGGTTCCATTCCAAACTCTTCGCCAATGGAGACCCGGATCGCCGGCGCGGTCTGAACTACCACATGTTTATCCGGATCAGCCAGCGCAGCCCAGACCTGTTCCGTATGATCCTGCTCGTAGATGGCCCCAACCGGACAGACCAATGAGCATTGACCACAGAGCACGCATGCCACATCGTTCAAGTCCACACTGGTCGCCGGAAGGATTTGGGTATCAATACCCCGGTTGGCGGCGGCAATCGCCCCCACCCCTTGGACGTTATGACAAACTTCCACACATCTCCGGCAAAGAATACATTTATCCGGATCCCGGACAAGGGCCGCGGTTGACTCGTCCTTTGGCTGTTCCGGCCATTTCTTGGTCGGGAAGGACTGCGCTCTGACCCCCAGTTGGTCGGCTAAAGCCTGTAATTCACAGCGTTGATTGCGGACACAATTCAAACAATCCTGGGGGTGGTTGGATAAGAGAAGCTCCAAATTCATTTTTCGTGCTTGGCGCACAGCCGGTGAATTGGTAATGATCTCCATTCCGTCAGCAACCGGTTGCGAACAAGCCGCTTGGAGTGGGCGCGCCCCAACAACCTCCACCACACAGATTCGACACATGGCGTTCACGTCCAAATCTTCATGGTGGCATAAGGTCGGTATGGTAATCCCGACTTTTTTTGCAGCGTCCAAAATCGTCGTTCCTTTTGGCACCTCCACTTTTTGACCATCCACGGTCACGTTTACCATCACCAAGGTCTTCACTTCCTTTCGGCAATTGTCTATACCGCATCTAATTGGCATCTAATTGTATGGTTTAAACTTAACCATCACTGCTCGTAACAAATTCCTAATTCATTAGTTAAGGTTTGAGCACAAAAATGCCCTTGGGCTTCGCGGAAGGTCAAGCCCATGGTCGACTACTTGCGGCCAATCACCCATTCATCGATAATGTTATGGTTCATCAAGTGTTTAGCCACAATCTGTCGGGCTTTCTCGGCCGTAATTTTCCCATAAACGATCCGGGGTTGCTCCGGGATTTCCACTTCAACAATGGGTTCCTGTTCGCACAGGCCTAAGCAACCGGTTGGTGTAACAGCAATCCCCGAGAGATTTCGTTCGTTAATCTCATCAAGAATGGCTTTCATGGTTTCACGGGCACCGGCGGCAATTCCACAGGTTCCCATCCCGATGATTACTTTGGTTTGCGGTTTCTCTTCCCGTAATTCCGTTAAACGTCGCGCCTGGTCCCGGATTTTTTCCAACTCCGCCAGCGAATTCATGATCTTTCCTCCTTCGTGAAGATTGTTCCAAATTTCACAAGTCTTCCGGTTAATTCAAATTATATCCTGCGGTTATAAAAGATGTCAATCCTCGATCCAGATTTAAAACTGATTTATGGCCTTTACAATCTGATTAATAATATTAAGAGCCGTTTTAATCTGCTTTTTCGTCACATCTTTGTGGGTGACAAAACGAAGTTCCGTTGTGGAAGTCGGGTTGGCCAAAACACCATGTTGGGCTAAGAGGACGGAAAAACGCTGTGCTGAAATGCCGAGTTTGGCCACGGAACAAATGAGGATATTAGTGGGATAAGCATCCGGGTCAATGGTCAGTCCGGGAATACTGGCCAATCCTTCAGCCAGAAGCCGGGCGTGGGCATGGTCTTCCGCTAACCGGTCGACCATCTGTTCCAAGGCGATAAGGCCAGCCGCTGCCAAGATTCCCGCCTGGCGTAGCCCCCCGCCCAACACTTTACGGACTTTTCGCGCTTTGTTGATAAACTCTTCTCTTCCAGCCAGGAGCGAGCCAACCGGAGCGGCTAATCCCTTGGAGAGACAAAACATTACGGAGTCAACGTCCGCTGTTAACTCCCGGACATCCGTTCCTAAAGCAATTGCCGCGTTAAAAATGCGCGCGCCATCCAGGTGGACCGGTATCCCCTGCTCCTGGGCCACCTTAGCCATTAAACGGGTCTGTTCGGCGGTGAGCACCGCACCGCCCGCCCGGTTATGCGTGTTTTCCAAGCAGAGCAATCCGGTACGGGGAAAATGAAGATCATGGGTGCGGATGGCATCGGCAATCAGTTCGGGTTCCATAAAGCCTTTCCGTCCGGGGATGGTCCGGGTCTGGGCACCAGAAAGGAGGGCAAGTCCTCCAACTTCATAGAAGAAGATATGGGACTCGGCCTCCACAATCACTTCTTCCCCCCGCTGTAGATGGGCCATGGCCGCCACTTGATTACCCATGGTTCCACTGGGAACAAAAAGCGCAGCCTCCTTACCGATCTTCTCCGCAGCAATCGTTTCTAGTTTTTGGATGGTTGTGGCTTCGCCGTAGACATCATCCCCCACTTCCGCCGCAGCCATTGCTTTACGCATTTCGGCCGTTGGTTTTGTTACCGTATCGCTTCGTAAATCAATAAGTTCCGCCATTTTGGAAAACTCCTTTCTATGATGGGCGCATTATACCAGTGGGTAGCAGCGGGAAAGGCGGCCTTTATTTGCTTCCCAAATCTCCTTCAACCCTTGTCCACTGCAGGGATCTACCCAATTAGGGGCCAGTTCCAACAAAGGGCGGATCACAAACGATCTTTCCTGTAAACGGGGATGGGGTATGGTCAAAATGGTCGAGGTCATAACCCAAGAGCCGTAGAAGAGGAGATCTAAGTCGAGGGGACGGGGGCCAAAACGTGGTCCTCCCGTGCGGCCAGCCGCTTTTTCCAGCATTTTAAACTTATACAGCAAGGCCAAAGGCAACTCCGGCGTTTCGCCGACACACACTTGATTTAAAAACCAGGGTTGATCCAAATAACCAACGGGTTCGCTCTCGTAGACCCGCGAAAAAACCGGGTTTTTGAGTAAAGCCTCCAGTTCCGTTCGGGCTTTTCGTAAATGGCCTTCCCGGTCGCCAACATTTGTACCCAAGGCAACTGCTACAATCGGCAAGTCTCTGGTCCCTTCTTTCTGTATTAGCGAAAACTATTTCCTGAATGAAGGATCGCATCGGTCATGCGGGCTACCCGAACCATTTCTTCAACATCATGCACCCGAATTAAATGGGCACCGCGCGTAATTCCCACGGCGACCGTCGCCGCGGTCCCCTCTAACCGCTGGTCCACAGGTAAACCCAGAACATGCCCGATCAGCGATTTTCTGGAGGTTCCCAGCAAGATCGGTGCTCCTAAAGCCTTTAACTCATCTAAACGGTTAAGAACAATCAAGTTTTGTTCGGGTGTCTTACCAAAACCAATACCCGGATCGACAATAATTTTCTCCCGCGGTAAACCGTGGGCTACGGCAAGATCAATACTGTTTTGGAGAAAAGAAGCTACTTCGCCCATGAGATCGGTGTAATCCGGGGTCGTTTTATTGTGCATCACAATCACCGGCGCTTGTGCGACCGCGGCGACTTTGACCATCGTGGGATCCCCTTGCAAACCCCAAATATCATTGATCAGATCGGCCCCCGCCGCCAGGGCGGCCTCCGCCACCGCGGGTTTATAGGTATCCACCGAAAGGGGGAGCGGGATTTTTTGGGCTAGAGTTTCCAGCACCGGGAGGACCCGCCTTTTCTCCTCCTCCACGCTGATCTGGGTGTAACCCGGACGCGTTGATTGTCCACCGATATCCAATACGTCGGCACCTGCTTCCAGAAACGCTTCGGCTTGACGCAAGACTTTAGTCAGCAAACGATCCCGTGCCAACAGACCATCACCGGAGAAGGAATCGGGAGTAATATTGATAATCCCCATGATATAAGTTTTTTTTCCCCATTCAAAACGCTGGTTTTTGAGCGTCAGGGGTGGGGGTTCTTCTTCCAGGGTATTCAATAAATGGTTTAGATCCTGGGCCAAGGCGGCAAGACCGAAAGGTTGCCGGGGTAGTAAGTCTAATAAGCGCCGGTACTGTGTACGGGTCCCCATGATAATGGCCTCCCCTACCTCCGACCTTAGATAAGCCATCTCTTTCCCGAGGGCAACTTCGCCCCCTTTTGCCAGCATCTCCTGTTTGAGAATATTCGCCGCTGGTGCCGAAATATTACTTACTTTAACGATCAGGAACTCCCCTTTGCCAATCATCAGCTCCAAGCCTTCGGGCGAAACGCCGATCCGGTTCATCTCTTTCCAGACTTCGGCCGGTTGATTGGCGGAGATCAGACGTATTGAAAAAGCCATCGCTGCTTTCCTTCCTTTTCGTTCGAATTATTTGGTATCTTCGCGAAGGCGAACTTTTTCCTACTTCGTTGTCAAGCCTTAGTATCCTTCCTTTTCTTTATATAAAAAATAAAATGGCCGCGACGGCCATGATTAATAAGGGGGATTATACCTGATCATGGAGGAGTTCACGGAGACGACAAAGGGCGACTTTCTCGAGACGACTGATTTGCACTTGGGAGACGCCGAACTTCTCCGCCAGCTCGCGCTGGGTCTTTTCGCCGAAAAACCGCTCTTCAATAATCATTCTCAATCTTGGTTCCAACTGGCGCAGGGCTTGTCGCAGCGCAAAATCCTCAACTAATTCTTCCTCAACCTCGGTCCCAACTTGGTCCTCGAGGGTTAAGGCCGTTCCATCTTCTTCATAAACCACCTCTTGTAAGGAAGAAAGGGGTTTGCTTACTTCTAAAGCAGTCGCAATCTCTTCCCGGTTAAGTGCGGTGAGCTCTGCCAACTCCGCTAAGGTCGGCTCTTTCCCATTTTCAGCAATAAAACGGGTCCGCGCCCGCATGACCTTTTGCGCCAGCTCTTTCTCGCCCCTACTCACCTTGATCAGCCCATCAGTCCGGAGATATTGTTTGATCTCGCCGATGATCAAAGGGACCGCATAAGTTGAAAACTTGACTTCCAGCTCAGGATTGAAACGTTCAACCGCTTTCATTAAACCTAGGGCACCAATTTGCACCAGATCATCATATTCGACTCCCCGCCCAGTAAAACGACCCACAATACTTTTGACCAGACCCAAGTTCCGCTCAACAAGGAGCGCTCTTGCTTGTTCATCACCGGATGCAACTTGACCGATTAGAGCGAGGGTTTCCTCATGGGATAAGCGATTGGGATCGCCTTGACTGTCATTGACAATCATGGTTACTATTCTTACTCCGTTCGGGTTTCTTCACCATCAAGACCTGGGTGCCCTTTTGTAGCTGGGATTCAATGTTCATTTCATCCATAAATGATTCCATAAAGACCAGCCCTAACCCCATTCGCTCCGGATCGGTAGAATAGGCCGGTGTCTTGGCCAGATCCAAATCCTGAATGCCACAGCCTTCATCAATTACCTTAATCATTAGGGTTTCATCTTTGATCATTAATTCCAAGCGAACCTCCCCGTGGTGGTCCGGGTAAGCATGGATCACACAGTTTGATACCGCTTCGGAAGTAGCAACCCTAATTTCCTCCAGTTCATTGAGGGTAAAATCAAGCTGCGCGGCGAAAGAAGCAACAATCACGCGGGAAAGACTGACATTATGGGGTAAGCTCGGAAAAGAGATGTTCAAATAGTTTTCCTTCATTCCCTGGCCAGCCTCCTTAATCGAAATTTTGAGCTTCCTCGAGGGAAGGGCAGATCGTCATGACCTTTAAGAGACCTGACAGTTCAAAAAGGCGCTGTAGATGAGGGGGAACGTTAACTGCCGTCAACTTACCATTGCGTTGGGCAATAGATTTGTAACGACCCAAAATTGCCCCCAAACCAGAACTATCAACAAAATTAGTTTCTTGTAAATCCAGGATCAAGTGCTTAATCTCCTGGTTATGCCCTAACTCCTCTTCAATACGGCTCCGAAAAGCCGGGGAGGTCGAAAGATCGAGTTCCCCGGAGACTTGAACGGTTAAAACCCGACCGTTCCGTTTTAGTTCCAATTTCAAACCGGAATCCCCCCTAATCGTGGCATGGCTCTCAAGCCTCTTTTCGGCATATAACGGAATTTTCCTGCCGGTAAAAAGGTTTATTTTTCCAAAAGTGGTAGTGGCCCGCCGGCAAACAGTTGACGAAGAGACATCAAAAAAGCTGGCAAAAGCCAGCACAAATAAGCAAAACCGCCCGTAGGGCGGTTTTTTAGTAGTTGGCTAGTTTTGTTTAGCGGAAAAATCCCTCGGCAATACTTTTACCGATCTGCCACAGAAATCGGAAGAAGCCGCTTTCTTCCACCGCGCTTTCGGCCACCAAATCGGCGGTTACTTTGGTCTCGCCATCGATCTTAACGATGATTTGGCCGACCGGTTCTCCCGCCGCCAAAGGCGCTCTGACCTTTGGGGGGATCTGGGCAATAACTTCGGGGGTGGCCTGAACGTCTTTCTTTATGACGACAAGCAGATCTTCGGGGACAATCAGATTTACTTCGCTGGAACAACCTTTCATGACTTTGGTTTTGCCGATTATTTGGCCTGCATTTAATACTTTTAAGGCCTTGTACTGGCTAAAACCGTAATTGAAGAGTTTGGTGATTTCATTGTTCCGCACGGGAGAGGTGGGTGCTTTCATCACCACCGCAAGTAACCGCACCCCGTTCCGCTGGGCGGTGGCGACTAGGCAATAACCGGCTTCACTGGTATATCCGGTCTTTAATCCGTCGCAGCCGTCATAAAAGCGTACCAGGTTGTTGGTGTTCCGGAGAAAGGATTCTCCGCCCCGCAAACTGTCGATCCAAGTCCCCGTCCATTTTAAGACCGTAGGGTGTTTAAGCAGCTCCCGGGCAAGGATGGCCTGATCATAGGCGGAGGTCTGATTTCCGGGGCCGCCGCCGTCGGGGGACAAGCCGGTGGCATTAACATAGATTGTGTTTTCTAAGCCAAGCTCTGACCCGCGCTTATTCATCAGTTTCACAAACTCTTCGTGCGAACCGGAGATATATTCAGCCAGCGCAACACTGGCATCATTGGCGGAGACTATGCTGACCGCTTTCATTAGGTCCTCAACGGTCATCTCTTCCCCCGGCTCCAACCAGATCTGGGAACCGCCCATCCGACATGCTTCCGGGCTGGCAATGATCTTATCCGTCAGTTTGATCTGTCGACTCTCCACCGCTTCCATGACGAGGAGCATTAGCATCATCTTCGTGATACTGGCCGGAGGCAACGGTTTTTTACTGTTTTTATCGACAAGGATCTCACCACTGGTGACTTCCATCAGTAAGGCCGATTCCGACTGAATATTGAAGGGAAGGGCCGCCAAGGTGCTCTGGGCACATAGCAATCCAAGTAAAAAGGTAAGAATAACTAGTGTTCTCCATCTCTTCCGCATTATACTTCCTCCTTAAGTTTCCCGTCTTTAAAAGTTTTTACAAAAGGAAGAAGCATTATGCGTGGAAACACTGGGTTAAAAAAAAGGAAGCATCGTCAACGATGCGAATATAAAGAAAAAGAGAAAAAACTAGCCAGTTTAAGTACTTTCAGAAAGGGTTTTGTCATGGAAGATGTTCAGAATCACTTCGATCAGCGAGGCATTGAAATTCAACGGGTTGGCGTGAAGGAGGTCCACCTTCCTTTTCTGATCGCGACGCGCGATGGTGGTTACCAGCAGATTTTAGGCAAGATCACCGCCGCCGTTAACCTCCCTGAGCAATATAAAGGAACCCACCTCAGCCGCTTCCTGGAGGTCCTGGTCGCCTGGGGCGATAAACCCATCTCCGGTCGGGAGTTAAAGCTGATGTTGACCGAATTGAAAACAAAGCTCAAAGCATCAGCAGCCGATTTAACCCTGGATTTTCGTTATTTTATGCCGGTCACCGCACCGGTCAGCGGCCTGTCCTCCCCTTTAGATTTTTCTTGTCAGTTTTGGGGGCGGCTCACCGAATCCGGCTATGATTTTCGCCTCACCGTTCATGTGCCCGTGGTCTCCCTTTGCC
>JAAZDX010000034.1 GCA_012512605.1 Bacillota bacterium | reverse complement strand
GGCAAAAGCTTTTTAACCACATTATAACTGGAACCAGTCTTTTGTTTTGTTCTCAAGGCCGCCGGTCCGGTCAGTCTTCTACGAACTTTATCTCCTTTAGGACCCGTTTAATCACGTCGGCAGAATTCCTCAGTTTGCGTTCTTCCTCCGACGACAAATTGAGAATAATCCGTTTCTTAATCCCCTCCCGGGCCACGACCGTAGGCACGCTCAAACAGACATCATTGATCCCGTGTTCCCCTTCCAAAAGAGAAGAGACAGTAAGCACGGAGTACTCGTTTCGAAGAATACTTTCGGTGATCCGGACCAACCCAAGGCCAATCGCGTAGTAGGTGGCCCCTTTCCCTTTAATGATCTTGTAAGCGGCATTTTTAACTTCTTCGAAGATTTTTTCCTTGGCCAGCGGCCCGCAGTTTTTTCCGCAGACGGGACAGTATTCGTTAAACCGAAGACCGGCGATGTTGGCCAGACTCCAGATGGGTACTTCGCTATCACCGTGTTCACCCAGGATATAAGCATGGACGTTCACTGGGCTGATCTGGCAGTGCTCACTCAGGAGGTAACGAAAACGGGCCGTATCTAAAACCGTTCCCGATCCGATCACTTTGTTCTTTGGCAGTCCAGACAGTTTTAGCGTCACATAGGTCATCACATCCACCGGATTAGTGGCCACCAAGATCGGCGCGTCGGTCCCACTGGCCACCACTCGGGGAATAATATCCTGGAAGATCACCACGTTCCGGTGGACTAAATCCAGGCGGGTTTCGCCCACTTTCTGGGCCGCTCCGGCCGTTATTACCACTAAGTCAGCATCGCGGCAATCCCCGTAATCACCAGCGCGGACAATCACCGGGCGGACAAAAGAGACCCCGTGGTTGAGATCCATTACTTCGCCCTCTACTCGCTCCTCGTTCAGATCAATAATGATGATCTCGGAAACCAAGCCACTGATCAACAGGGCATAAGCATAGGTCGACCCCACCATCCCGGCACCGATGATCACGACCCGGTTCGAACGATTCCGGTTCCAATAACTGCGCTCCTCGTGAAAAGCCATTAATATTTCCCTCCTTCTCCCCTGTTTAACTTGAAAAGGATTTTTCTTCAATTAGTTTGTTCAACTTTTCAAGTTCCTGCACTAATGCCACCAAGCCATTGGGTCCGATCTGGTTGGCTTGCTGACGTAAACGCCCCCGAAAATCCAGGTATTTTTCGTCCAACATGAACAGTAACTGCTGCAGCTGCTCCTGGGAATCGGGAACCTGAATCACACTTCTTTCTTCCGTGGCTGTCTCCGCTAAATCAAAACGCTGGCCCAACTCTGGAATGATCGTGGTCAAGTTCAGCTTTTCCCGAATTTTTTGTTCCCACACCGGTAAAACATCGGCATCCCCATGGACAAGAAATACGGCCGCCGGCTTTTGCACAAATCCACCCAACCAGTGCAGCATCTCCTCCTGATCCGCGTGGGCGGAGAACCCTTCGATCTTGAGAATCTGCGCCTTCACGAGAATCTCCTCACCGAAGATTTTTACTGCTTTCGCCCCGTCCAGCAGTCTTCTTCCTAATGTCCCCTCCGCTTGATACCCCACAAACAAAACATGTGTCTCTGGACGCCAAAGATTATGGCGCAGATGGTGTAGGATCCGTCCCGCTTCACACATGCCGCTAGCCGAGATGATAATCTGTTGCCCGTCCTTTTCGTTTAAACGTTTTGATTCTTCCGTTGTCCGGACAAAATGAAGGCCGGAAAACTCGAAGGGGTTGCCCCCTTTTCGGAGAAGGTGGTAGGTTTCTTCGTCAAAATACTGGGAGTTACGCCGGAAGGTTTCCGTGGCGGAGACCGCCATCGGGCTATCGATATAAACCGGAATATTCCGCGGAATCTCGCCCGCCAAACGTAGCTGCTTCAAGTGGTAGAGGATATCCTGGGTCCGGCCGACCGCAAAGGAAGGGATGATCAGTTTCCCTCCGGCCTGCACCGCCCGGTTCACGGCCTCGGCCAACCGTTCAGTCCGGTCTTCATGGTTGATGTGATGCCGGTTCCCGTAGGTTGATTCAATAATAATATAGTCGGCGGCCTCAATTAAAGCCGGATCGCGCACTATTGGCTGGTTATACTGGCCAATATCTCCGGTAATGACCAGTTTAATGCGTTGGCCGCCTTCCTGGACCCAGATTTCTAAAATTGCGGAGCCCAGGATATGACCGGCGTCACGAAAGCGTACCGTTACACCCTCACCCGCTTCGATCTCTTCCCCGTAATGGACCGGGTAAAATAGTTTCAACGCGGCGTGGGCATCATGGACCGTATATAAAGGCTCAATCGGTGGTGCCCCTTGCCGAACCCGCTTCCGGTTGTGCCATTCTGCTTCCATCTCTTGAATATGCCCCGAATCGGGTAGCATAATCTGACAAAGATCGGCGGTTGCTTGTGTCGTAATAATCCGCCCCTTAAAGCCGAGCTGACAGAGTTTGGGGAGATATCCGGAATGATCAATATGGGCGTGGGTGAGCAGAACAAAATCTAAATCAGCCGGATTAAAGGGAAAAGACCGGTCGTTCAGATCCCGTTCTTCACTGGAACCTTGAAACAACCCACAATCCACCAAAAATTTGCTCTTTTCCGTCTCTAAATAATAGCAGGAACCAGTAACCATTCGTGCGGCGCCTAAAAATGTAATGTGCAAAACAAATCACCATCTTCATCTCGTTTTGTCTCAAGAAAAGCCTTAATTGTCATAAATTTTTCTTTCGCGATGGAACCAGCAAATCCTTCCGTCCCGCTCTGCTTTGTTGGTTTTCAGAGCAAGACTTATTTCCATACAAGAGCTGAAAAGAACAAGGCCCACTAAAATTCATTAATTACCTTTGACATTTTGCCAAAGCTTTGGTATATTAATATAAGACTTCCGGGGCGTGGCTCAGCTTGGTAGAGCGTTCGG
>JAAZDX010000033.1 GCA_012512605.1 Bacillota bacterium | reverse complement strand
CCTCATTTGTCCCCGATAATCAGCTGGCGCAGGAAGAGTTAATTGCCGCCGCTGACAGAGCACTTTACAAAGCAAAGGAAGGTGGCCGCAACAAAGTTGTGGTTTGCCAGCAGGAAGACTCTGATTGTTAATTTCAGCAGGTCTTCCTGCTTTTTGCAGGGAAACAAGGGGTTTTCGCGAATAAGATCATTATCTAATACGATGCTGCATACCTGCGGTGTTATACAATTATAAAAGTAGATAACTAGTAGATAAAGTAACGCGGGTTTCTGATTTTTGAAGGAAATGATGTATACATTTTGTATATCATATATATACTTGCTTATACTTGAATAATTATCCATTAACAAGGAGGCTAAAAATGGCCAGGGAAAATTTAAAAGAGAAAGCTTATCGGATAATTAAGAGAAAAATTGTTAATTGCGAATATTCTCCGGAATCGTTTCTAACTGAGGCTGAATTGATGAGAGAAATAGGCACCAGTAGAACTCCAATTCGGGAAGCTTTAAATAAACTTGAACAAGAAAGTCTAATCCGAATTATTCCTAAAAAGGGGGTAATAGTTGGAGCGATTACGATTAGAGAAATCAATGATGTTTATCAGATCAGAGAATTGGTCGAGCCTTATATCATCCGAACTTGGGGTAATAAACTTAGTACGGAAACTTTGACGGCCTTCAAAGAAAAACTGGTGGATTTAGCGGATTCTAGCGAAAAAGAAAGCTATGAAATGGATGATTCTCTCCACCGCTGCATTATCAGTGTATGTGAAAATAAGTATTTAGTGGAGCTAATGGAGAAAAGCTACGATCAGAACCATCGTATCAGAATTATTTCGGGAAGGCTCCACAGCAGATTGGAACGTAGCACCCGTGAACACATTAATATATTGAACCTTTTAATTGCGCGTGATATGGAAGGTGCTGCCCAAGCCATGTCTGCCCATCTTGAAAGCGCCAAACAAGCTGCGGTAGAGAGTTTTTTCCAATTAAAGTGAGATGTATGAGACAATAGTTTTTCGGGAATTAGAGTAAAATTAGCCAATAGCGTCTAAAAGCACTTTGGTTTTTTGGAGCAAAAAGAGACTAGCAAAAAGAGACTCAAGATAAATTTATATATTGCATTCTACGGAAAGTTAATGTAAAATACAAGATGTATACAAGATGTATACAAGGAGGTGATCAAAAAGGACTGACTCTATTACTGCGGGAGAATAATAAAGATAGAGCAATAATAAGGAGGAAATAATGAAAAAGTTTTTACCCATAATAGTTATTGTCGTAGTGTTGGTTGTTATTATTGGTATAACTGTGAACAAGGTATCGGTCGACAAGGCTTCAGATCAGGTTGTTTCAGAGGTCGGTAATGGTTCCATTGCTGGTAAGGATCCCTATACGGACGCTGTAAAGATTGGATTTGTACCGAATGTAATTGGCGACTCGGTTGCTGCCGCTTGGGGCGAAGGAATCAGAAGAGAACTACAGTATTATCCAAACATTAAATATCAAGCATTTGATGGCAAGGCTTCGGCTGAAACCCAGGTTCAAATTATGAAAGATTTAATCAACCAAAAGTATGATTGCATTATCCTGCAGGCTAACGATGCCGCAGCACTTGCTGGCGCTGTAAGAGAGGCTGAAGAAGCGGGTATTCCTGTGATTACCTTAAATCTAGATGCCGATACTCCGCATGCGGCATTGGTTGCGATGGTTGACTATGAAGCTGGTTATCTGGTAGCCGAAGAGATAGCCAAATCTGTTGGGGCCAAAGAAGGCAATGTAGTAGTTATTCAAGCTCCTCCCGGAGCATCACGGGGGATTAATGTTGAAAAAGGATTTAGAGACGGACTAGCTAAGCATCCCAACCTAAAACTTCTCGATGCGCAAAACGGTGAATGGCTTACTGAGAAGGGTAACGAGGTTATGAGAGACTTTTTAACTAAATATCCAAAGATTGATGGCGTATTCGCCATTAATGATGCCATGGCAGAAGGCGCTTCTCAGGCTGCAGAGGCTGCCGGACGATTGGACTCCATGGTAATTTGGGGCGCTGATGGAGAGAAAAAAGCGCTTGAATACATTGAACAAGGTAAACTTACCGGAACGATTTATACCAATTGCTATGATCAAGGCGCAACTGCGGCCCGTTTAGCGCTATATTTCCTGAGTGCGACAGGGGATGTGGATACCGCCAGATTAACTAGGACTCCAGTAGTAAAGATGGCACCTATTGTTGTAACCCAGAAGACAGTTGGCACAATCTCTCCCGATATTCGTTGGTAAATTACCAAGTACTCGTTCAAGCAATATAGCGGGGACTTAATCCCCGCTATTATATTAAATAGTTTATCTTATTTAGGGGGTACTTGCTGTGAGACAAGAAACGATTCGGCGGTTTGTTACGGTGGCACTGCTTTTATTATTGATCACAATATTTGGAATGACCAGCGAGTATTTTTTAACGTCCGGTAACATCTTTACTTTTCTACGTGAAGCTGCTGTACCCGGCATTTTAGCAGTGGGAGTAACCTTTGTGATTATTACTGCCGGGATTGACCTTTCGACTGGCGCGCTTGTTGCCTTAATTGCCATGATATGTGCAAATTTATTTTACTATACATCGATTCCCGTTCCGATAGTACTTTTGCTCGGAGCATCCATTGGCGCTCTAGCGGGTGGAATAAATGGTTTACTCATTGCTAAGCTAGGATTACCGGATTTCATTGCCACCCTTTCTACACAGGGGATTTTTCGTGGGCTGACGCTCGTTTTTGCAATTCGGGAGAACGGAGTTATTTCAAACAAAGTAATTACTAATCCCCACTTTATCATACTTGGTAGCGAAATTAACGGGCTTTACTTAGCTACAATCGTTTTTTTTCTAGTTGCTCTTTTGGGTCAATATATACTTAAAAACACGAAGCTTGGCTTGTATACATACGCTGTGGGTGCTAATCGTAAGTCTGCCGATCTCTCTGGGATCCCATCCGACAACGTAAAAATTATCGCCTATACAATTTCCGGTTTGTGCAGTGCAATCAGCGCTTTTTTCCTCTCCGCCAAGATGCGGACGGCTATTCCGGAGATGGGGATGGGTTTGGAATTTGATGTTATTGCCGCCGTCGTTGTCGGCGGATGCGCTTTTAGTGGCGGACGCGGTGATGTTTTTGGTAGCGTAGTGGGTGTCTTGTTTATGGCGGTTTTGACAAACGGCTTATATAAATACAATTTCCCGGCTGCTTACCAGATCATTATTAAAGGCGGTGTCATTGTTGCCATGGTTATTTTCGATTCGGTTTACCAAAAACATATGGAGGAGCGGAGGCGTAAAGCCTCTAAGCTAAACGATGAACCATCGCGAGAAAAGGGTGCCAGACTGGAGGGAGTACGAACATGAATGGCGACATACTTCTACGTGCTGAAGGAATCGATAAAAGTTTTTTTGGCACACCGGTTCTAAAGAATGTTAATTTGGAGATTAAACGGGGTGAAGTTCATGCGTTGATGGGGGAAAACGGCGCCGGAAAATCTACTCTGATTAAAATCCTAACCGGGGTTTACCCAAAAGATGCAGGAATAGTTTATTACAACAGACGGGAAGTTGGAGCCAGCTTTTCAAGGCACGATGCCCGTGAATTAGGGATGGCCGTTATATATCAGGAGTTAAGCCTTATTCCAACCCTTACGGTTACACAGAATATTCTATTGGGTCAGGAAATAGCCGATTTTGGTGTCTTGGATGAACAGGCAATGCGAAAAAAGGTAGTCGATCTTATGAATTGCTACGGGTTTTCAATCAATCCAGATGCCGTCGTGGAAACATTAAGTATAGCCCAACGGCAGATGATCGAAATCCTGAAGGCATTAGCTTATGAATCTTCCCTAATTATTATGGATGAGCCTACGGCTTCACTCAGTTCAAAAGAAGCGGAAGCCCTGTTTCAAATTATCGCTACATTGAAAAAAAGAAATGTTAGTATTCTCTATATCTCGCATCGTCTGGAAGAAGTTTATCGCTTATGTGACAGGCTTACGATTTTGCGGGATGGAGAGAATGTTGCTGTTCTGGAAAAGAATCAAATTAACCCGACTGATGTAATCCGGCTGATGATTGGTAAAGAATTGACCGATACCAAAGATTCGGGTAGAATGCGCCAATCTACTTCGGAAGTCATCCTCAAGATCGAAGGACTTACTCGTAAAGGAATCTTTTCCAATATAAGTTTTGAGCTTCACAAAGGTGAAGTGTTGGGTATCGGCGGCTTGGTTGGTTCTGGTAGAACCGAGTTATTACGCTGTATCTATGGTGCGGATCAATATGACTCCGGTCAGATTTTATTTAAGGAGAAGAAACACTCTTCATCGATTATAAAAAATATCCGGGCGGGTTTTGGGATGATTCCGGAGGATCGCAGGAATCAAGGGTTTATTCCATTACTCAATATAAACCGGAATATCGCCTTGACCAATTATGATTATTTATGCGGCAGCTATGGAATTGTTAAGAAAAAGCATGAACTGGCCATGTGCCATAAGGCCATTAAAAAGCTGGACATCCGACCGAACAATCCCGACCTCTACGTAGGCAATTTGTCTGGTGGAAACCAACAAAAAGTGGTCGTTGGTAAATGGTTGATGCGGAATCTTCAGGTGTTGCTTATTGATGAACCGACTGCTGGGATTGATGTGGGGGTCAAGGAAGAGATCTATAATTTGATTGAAAATCTGGCGACTAAGGGTGTTTCGGTCATTATTGTTTCATCCGATCTCAAAGAGTTGATTAGAATATCGCATCGGATCATTGTACTAAGGCACGGGCGGATTTTCAAAGAGTTTAATCAAGGGACTGTATCTCAGGAAGATGTTCTGAAGGCCGCCTCGGGTATTAGAAGTGGGGAGGCTGAGTTAATTGATTGATAAAACAAAAATCATGAAGACGATGCAAAAACCACTGATTTTGCTTGTGGTCATGCTCATATTAACAATACTTCAACCCCGAGCCTTTCCGACGATAAATAATTTTAAAAGTATTCTTTTGGCAATTTCTATTTACGGTATTATGGTCTGCGGAGCAATCTATCCAGTTCTGTTAGGCGGAATTGACCTCTCGGTGGGAGCGGTTGCTGCCTTAAGTGGAGCTTGTACAGTATTAACTGTTATTCGTTTTGATTATTCAACTTTAGGAGTGGTTTTGGGGATTTTACTAGGATTGTCTTCAGGAGTGATTGTTGGGTTGATGCATGGTTTAATCGTAAGCAACTTTAATGTGCCGCCATTTTTAATCACTTTGGCGTCCCTAAATATTGTATATGGCGTTACTCAGTTGTTAACCAACAATCTGGTGATCAGTTGTTTGAAACCGCTTAGCTTTACTTTTATAGGCGGCGGAAAATGGCTGGGAATACCTTTTCCAATCTATATTCTAATCCTGATGGGAATTATTAGTTACTTTATACTCGATAAAACAGTATTGGGGCGAAAGGTATACTCTGTGGGTGGAAATCCGGTAGCGTCTACTTTATCCGGAGTTTCGGTTGGTGGAATTACCGTTACCTCTTATATCTTTTCCGGTTTTACTTCTGCTCTAGCGGGTGTTGTCTTGGCATCTATGAATCAGCAAGCCATAGCCAAAGCGGCCCAAGGATATGAAAGTGATGTATTGACCGCAATTGTGGTCGGCGGAGCTAGCCTGATGGGCGGGGAAGGTTCGATTCAAGGAGCTTTATTTGGCGCGCTTTTAGTGGGACTGTTAAATAATGGCTTGCGGTTGATGGGAGTACCAGCTATTTACCATCCGGTCGTCAAAGGAATTGTAATTATTGCGGCAGTAGCGTTTGACCTTAAGTCGAAGAATCGCAACAGCGGTCTTACCCGGGGTAAGAAATTACCGTTGCGAACCGGCGCAACGCGATAGGGGATTGGGAGATGAAGATAATTGATGGACATGCTCATGTTATTGAAAGAATTGCTGGTTTCGGTGCCCGTGGGGAGCTCCGGCCGATTGGCAAAGGCAGAGCGCGATGGGCTAACGGTGAAGAGATCCAACTCATACCGGCTGAATTGGGTGACAAGGACTTTACTGGTGAGACGCTGCTCTCCCTGATGGACAGGTATGGTGTTGAGAAAGCAGTTTTGTTGCAGGGAAGTTTTTATGGTTTCCAAAACGAATATACCCATGAAGTGGCGGTGAAGTATCCAGATCGGTTTATCGCAGCGGGAACGTTTGATCCGTTTTGTAAAGAAAGCGGGCGAATCCTTGAACGATTAGTACATCAGATGAAATTAAAAGTGATCAAGTTCGAAATTAGCTCCGGTGGTGGGTTGATGGGATATCACCGGCAGTTTGAGCTCGATGGTGAAATTTTTGGCGACACCTTTGCTGAGATTGCCGGAAGTAACGCCACGTTGGTAATGGATCTCGGCAGTCCGGGGATGGGCAGTTTTCAGGTGAAAGCCATTGCTAACATAGCGAAAAAATACCCAGCCATGAAAATCGTAATCTGCCATCTGCTGGCACCAACTTTAAAGGACCAATATGAATTGGAAAAAGGGTTAAAAACTTTATGCTTAGAAAACGTTTGGTTTGATTTGGCGGCGGTCCCGTGGAATGTGGCGCCGGAGCGCTATCCGTATCCGACAGCCCGTGGTTTTATTAAACTCGCTAAGAATATCGTGGGAGCAGAAAAACTGATTTGGGGTACGGATGTGCCATCTGTCCTAACCAGAGAAAACTACCGTAATCTAATTGAATATATTACCGGAGCGGGTATTTTTTCGACAGCCGAATTAGAAGCAGTTTTTTATAAAAATGCATATTCTGCATATCCATTAGAACTGGAGGAGTCATAACAATGAACATGAAATACATCTCAATTCCCAAACCGGGGATTGTTGAAATCAATGAAAGGGAGATGCCGGTAGCGTTACCCGGGACTGCGCTGTTAAAGCTTCACTACGGGGGGATATGCGGTTCGGATTTAGGTACATACCGCGGATCATTTCTGTATACCAAGTATCCTAGAGTACCCGGTCATGAGTTTTCCGCGGAGATCGTCGATATCGGCGCAAATGAGCGCGGTTTAAAAGAAGGAATGATTGTAACCGCCAATCCCTATTTCAATTGCGGACAGTGTTATTCCTGTACCAGGGGCTATGTAAATTGTTGTATGTCCAACCAGACTCTGGGCGCACAGCGAGATGGGGTCTTCATGCAATATATTACCCTCCCGGTGGAACGAATTTACGAGGGCGGGGGTTTATCCCCTAAGGTTTTGGCTTTGCTTGAACCTTTTTCGATCAGTTATCATGCGGTAAAACGGGGGAAAGTCAAACCGGATGATAATGTTTTGGTTGTGGGTTCCGGCACCATCGGTTGTCTGGCAGCTACCGCGGCAAAGTTGGCCGGTGCCCGGGTATATGTGACTGATATTTCCGAAGGCAAGCTCGAATACGCCAAAAAGCTGGGTGCCGATGGAGTATTTATCAATAGTAACGAGGAAGAGTTTAATGAAAATGTGCGGGAGATTACAAATGGGGCGGGTTTTGATGTTTGTATTGAAGCTGTCGGCCTACCGGTTACATTTAAAAACTGCATTGACGCCGCGGCTTATCGAGGTAGAGTGGTAATCGTCGGTATTGGCAAGCAAAGCTTGGACTTCTTTTATTCGATAATCCAAACCAAAGAATTGGATATTTTCGGTTCCCGCAACGCCCTAAAAGAAGATTTTACTGAACTTATCGATCTTGTTAAGGCAGGCAAGGTTGACTTGAATTTATTCATTTCCGATATCTATGACTATACCGACGCTCAAACCGCCTTTAAAGATTTGAATGAGAGAGGCGCGGATAAACTTAAAGTCCTACTTAAGTTTTGCTAGTGTCTGGAAAAAGTATTAAAAAGGTATCAAGTATTGTAAACAGTTGATACGCAAAGTCGGGTATTCGGATTTACCTGGATGTCTGTAGCTGACCATAGCAGAAGGAGTTATCAATTATGAATATTAAGGATGCAAAAACTAAAATCCACGGAAGATTACCGGAGAAGGTTTTGCAGATCGGTGAGGGTAATTTTTTGAGGGCATTTGCTGATTGGATGATTGACCGAACTAATAGCGCCGGTTATTTTAACGGTAGCGTAGTTATATGCCAGCCTATCGAGGTAGGTATGGCGGAACAAATAAATGCGCAAAACTGTATTTATACCGTATTAATGCGTGGAATAGAGAACAAACAAGTTGTGGAAAGAAGTCGAGTAATTACTTCGGTTTCACGTTGTATTAATCCTTATTCCAATTATGATTTGTTGTTGGAAGTGGCGAAAAATCCTGAATTGAAAGTGGTCATTTCTAATACAACTGAAGCAGGTATTACCTACCGGGACGGGGATAAGTTAAGTGATCGGCCACCGGAAAGTTATCCGGCTAAAATGACTGTCATCCTGTATGAACGTTTTAAAGAGTTCCAAGGGGATCCTGGTAAAGGGCTGTTAATATTACCTGTGGAATTGATTGAACGGAATGGGGACAAGCTGAAACGATATGTCCTGCAATACGCGGCTGATTGGGGACTGGAACCGGCATTTACGGCTTGGCTGGAGAATGCCAATTGTTTTGCCAATACACTGGTGGATCGGATCGTAACCGGTTATCCCCGTGAAGAAATAAAGGAAATTAGCGCAACTTTGGGTTATGAAGATAATATTTTAGTAGCCTGCGAACCATTTAACCTTTGGGTAATAGAGGCCCCTCCTGAATGGTCAGCTGTTTTGCCTTTTGAAAAAGCGGGTGTTAATGTGATCTGGACTACGGACATGACTCCATATCATGCCCGCAAGGTACGGATTTTGAACGGGGCGCATACAGTAAGTGTGTTGGCGGCCTATTTGGCCGGCCACGATATTGTGCTGGAAATGATGGAAGATCCGATATTTGAAGAATATTTGCGGCGATGCATCCGGGACGAAGTTATTCCTACGATTTCTTTGCCGAAAAAAGATATCGACGATTTCGCCGATGCGGTTTTCGAACGTTTCTCCAATCCTTTCATCAAACATCGTTTATTAGATATTTCCTTGAATTCGGTCTCGAAATATAAAGCGCGCTGCCTACCGTCGTTGTTGGACTATATCGAAAAGTCAAATCAACTTCCCCCAATATTGTCGTTTGGTTTAGCGGCGCTAATCGCGTTTTACCGGGGTACGATGGAAAACGGAGCATATATCGGAGAACGTAGCGACGGTACTTACCAAATACGCGATAATCCTGACGTCGTATTATTCTTTGCCGAATCCTGGCAGCATCCAGCTGATATTGTGAAACAGGTACTGTCCAACAAGGAATTCTGGGATCAAGATTTGACTCAAATTGCAGGCTTAGCCCCGCTTGTTGAGAAATATCTCAATATGATTATGAATGATGGAGCGGCCGCGGCAGTTAAAAATCTATTGGAGAGCAAATAAAGATGAAAAAATTCATCAGAATTTCCCCCAGGGATAATGTTGCGGTTGCCATTGAAGCCACCACAACCATTCCGTTTGGTCACAAGGTGGCATTATGTGACATTGGAGCGGGCGAAAACATCGTCAAGTATGGTTTCCCCATCGGGCATGCCACCAAGGATATCAAGAGCGGCGAACATATCCATACCCATAATCTTAAAACGAATCTTTCCGGAGTGGTTGAATACACTTACAACAAGGTTCACAATGTATACCGGGAAAAACCGGCGCGAACCTTCGATGGTTATTTGCGGAAAAACGGCAAAGTAGGTATACGAAATGAAATATGGATTATTCCCACGGTTGGTTGTGTCAACCGGACGGCGGAGTTAATTCAGAAAGAAGCAGGGCCGAAATTTGGCCATCTTTGCGATGGGATTTTTGCCTACCCCCATCCTTACGGCTGCTCCCAAATGGGTGCGGACCAGAGTTATACCCAAAAAATCCTGGCCGGGCTGGTCAATCATCCGAATGCAGCTGGCGTACTGGTGCTGGGGTTGGGCTGTGAAAATAATAATATTGATGTATTTCGGCCTTTTTTGGGTAGATACAATGAGGATAGGGTGAAGTTTTTGGTGACCCAGAATGTAACGGATGAAATAGATGAAGCGTTGAAAATTATCGGCCAGTTGGCTGAAGCTGCTTCCCGGGAAAAAAGGGAAAAAGTTGGTACTGACCGGTTGATTATCGGACTGAAATGCGGAGCTTCGGATGCTTTTTCCGGGATTACAGCCAATCCGCTCTGTGGAAAAATCACTGATGAAATAACCGCCGAGAAAGGTAGCGCAATCCTTACCGAGGTTCCTGAGATGTTTGGAGCCGAAACGATTTTAATGGATAGAGCCACAGATCAGGATACCTTTTATCGGATAGTCCATATGATTAATGGCTTTAAGGAATATTACACCACCCACAATCAGGTGATTTATGAAAACCCGTCACCCGGCAACAAGGCCGGAGGCATTAGTACTTTGGAGGAGAAATCGCTCGGATGTATTCAAAAAGGTGGTCAAGCTGAGGTTACAGCAGTATTGGACTACGGCGACACCTGCTCCAAAAAAGGATTAAATTTACTTACCGGACCGGGTAATGATATCGTTTCATGTACCAATATGACTGCCGCTGGCGCACATATGATCTTATTCACCACCGGCCGAGGGACGCCTTTGGGCGCACCTGTGCCTACGGTGAAGATCTCTTCCAACTCTGGGCTGGCCCAGCGTAAACCAGCTTGGATCGATTATAATGCTGGAAAAATCCTTGAGGGGATGAGAATTGAAGACTGCGCCGGGGAATTGCTGCAATTCATAATTGAGGTCGCTTCTGGTAGAAAGACCAAAAACGAAGAACACGGATATCGGGAAATTGCTATTTTTAAAGATGGTGTTACCTTGTAAACTCCGACTTGGTGAAGGTATATGAAGGTATATTTAAGAGAGCTCAATTTTTGCCCCAAATCCCCTCGTTTTTCAGATCTAGTAGACAATCTGCAGCTGCCATGTGCCAGTAGAATTTCGCCTTTCACCGAACCGGTTATTTTGTTGTCTACAAGCGGAAAAGGAAGAAACCATTACTGCCAAAGCGAAATTGGTTGTGGCCTCATTTGTCCCCGATAATCAGCTGGCGCAGGAAGAGTTAATTGCCGCCGCTGACAGAGCACTTTACAAAGCAAAGGAAGGTGGCCGCAACAAAGTTGTGGTTTGCCAGCAGGAAGACTCT
>JAAZDX010000032.1 GCA_012512605.1 Bacillota bacterium | reverse complement strand
TTCCCGTCCGCACTTGGTAAAGACCTTTTCCGATATTTGGCGCCAAGCCTATCTTTCCCAAGAAGATCTAGGGCAATTGCCGTTAACCTCTGTCGAACTAGGTAAGACCAAAGAATTTTTAGCAAAGGTCGGCGCTTTCTCCCACGATCTTGTTGCCAAACTAAACCAAAACACAAATACCGATATGGCGGTACCGGCGGCGACAGGAGAAAGTGTGCAGTATCTATCCGACCGCGATTGGGATACTTTAAACACCTTATACCGACAAGCCCGTTACCTCGCCGACCAGTTGGTTGACCTCCAAGAAAGTATGCTGGAAGCGGATGAGAGATGGTTACGGGTTGATCGCCTTTCCACCGCGGCCTTGGCGGCCGATGTTTCCGAACGTTTGGAAACCAACAAAATCACCAAAAGTTTTATGATGATGGAAGATGGCTTTAAACGCCTGCCGGAACCGGAGATGGAAGGCAACTTACTAAACCTCAAGCCGGTCCCGAAGGGGATCACCGGTGCCGAGATCTCCCAGGAACAAGGGCGGGAAATCGCCAGCAGTTTCGTGAATAAAGAGGAAGCCCGGTATGAAGTGGCTTATGACGAGAAGATTAACGGCGATCATCCCCTGTATCTCTACACTCTGAAGAAAAAGGGGGACAAGGGTAAAGCCGCCACTAGCGGCCGCTTAGCGCTGACCGTAAAGGGTGGGCATGTGGCTTGGATGCTGAAAGAAAGAGGCGTCTCTGAGCAAAAACTTTCGTTGGACGAAGCGAAAGAAGCAGCCCAAAGATACCTGGAAAACCAGGGCTACCGCGGATTAAACCCCATTGGTGCGGAAGAATACCGGAATGTGGCCGTTGTTTCCCTCTGTTCCCAGAGAGGGGACACGATTATCTATCCGGAGATGGCCAAAGTACAAGTGGCCCTGGACGATGGGGAGATCATGGGGGTTGAAACCATGTCCTATTTAACCTTCCATGACCCGCAACGTAAAATCGCCTCCCCCCGCCTCTCCGTAAGCGAGGCCCGGAGCAGACTAAATAAGCACTTTAACGTCGAAACGGTTAAAGAAGCGGTCATCCTTAACGATCAGTATGAGGAAGTCCTGGCTTATGAGTGTATCGGGCGTATCGGACAAAACCGTTACCGGGTATATCTCAATGCCAACACCGGTGAGGAGGAGCGCATCCACCGGATTGACCAACAAGGTAACCAGATTAAATAAGCCTAACCTACCCGCAGGCGGGCACAAGCCCGACCAACCCGATAAAACTACAAAACCGGCAGCTGCCGGTTTTTTCTTTGGTCGACCGCGATATTGTCTTTTGCGGTTGTCTGCCTGCCACCGGAGCTGAACTTTAGAATAGCCAAAAATCTCCGAAAAAGGAATCCCCCTTTGGCTCCGGTGGGGGTAGAGATTACCTCATCTTCGGAGTAACAGAAAGGCTCCGCCGACCATCAAGAGAATGCCGATTATTTTTCCGGCTGTCAACGGGACGGCCTCCTGGTTAAAAAGGCCAAAATGGTCGATTAAGTAAGCCGTAAGCAGCTGGAAAAAGATAATTCCGGTGGTGGCATTACCCGCCCCAATTCTGGAGATTGCCGCCGCGACCCCATAGATGATGGCGACCCCAATGGGTCCACCCAGCCAGTAATAATAGGGGATCTTCCCCACCGTACCAAGGAGGGACCCGCCTTGGCGCGACAGGAGGAGAAGGCCGCCAACCGTCAATGTCCCAAGCAATTGGACACTGAAAGCAGCCGGTATCAATCCCAGTTTTTCCCCTAAATATGAATTAAGACAGCCTTGGACGGCCATTAAAGCCCCGGCGAAACCGGCAATTAATAAAAAAACAATCGACACTTGCTTCACCTCTGTTGTCGACGATTGCCTTTATTCTCCCCGCCGTAGTTGAAGCATATCCTCGCCTAAGCCATGAATAAGATGGAAGATAAAAAGGGGGATGAAGATTGGGTCTGGTTTTTTTCGCCGCTGTCCTCGGCTTTTTGGTTGGGCTGAGCGGTGCCGGATTGGGTGGGGTTGTCGCTGGATTATATCCGACCGTAACCCGGAGACAACAAAGTTTATTGATGGGATTTTCGGGCGGAATAATGCTCGGCGTTGTCACCTGGGATCTTTTCCCGGAAGCTTGGAGTCTCAGTCCGGTGCATACGCTAACCGGGATGACCATTGGTGCCCTTTTCCTCCTTGTCCTTCGGCAACTTGACCAAGAAGCAACTGCCACCACGGTGGAAGCCCGTTTTACAAAAGCCGGCCGCCTATTGGGTCTCGGCATCGCCTTGCACAATTTCCCGGAAGGTCTGGCCGTAGGAACCGTTTTCGCCCATGATCCCGCCTCCGCGCTATGGTGGCGATTATCCCTCTTGATGGCGCTGCACAATATTCCGGAAGGGATCGCTGTCGCGACCACTTTACGTTTGGGAAAAACCCGGTGGTGGCCGATCGCCTGTACGCTATTCTGGGCGGAAGTTCCCATGGCGATCGGAGCTTTCCTCGGCGGCGTGCTCGGCCAGATCGCCACTCCCTGGTCCGCCACAGCTTTAGGTTTTGCCGGCGGGGCCATGCTCACCCTCGTTCTGGTCGAAATGATTCCGCTCGCCACTCGGTTGGCCGGATGGTCGTCGGCCTTAACTGGCCTCGGAATGGGTGCCGCAAGCGCCCGCCTCCTTATCCTCCTCCTTTCCGCCTGGGTATAAAAAAACAGCAGGCGGGAACACTAAAAAAAAGGAGGGACGAAAAGATTGCCGAAGAAAGAAGTAATAGTAAAATGCTATGTTGATAGCTGTCAATACTGGGATCAGAATAACCTCTGTGCTGCTGACACCATTGAAGTTGACAACCAGAGGGTCAACCCGAATATGGAGATCGGTACGCTGGGTGAAGGTTATAACGAAGCAAAAACCTCCAAGTCCACCTACTGCCGGACCTTCAAACCGAAAAAAGCGTAAGACCTACACCGTCTGTCCCACAAGGACAGGCGGTTTTTTCGTCCATAGTTTCCTGAGGAAAAAAGAGGAGGAATAGGTCATGTCAACCCAAACCCAATGGCGGACGCTGACGGAAGTTCAAAACCCCTTGGAAGCCGATCTGATCAAAAGCCTCCTGGCCGGTGCCGGCATTGACTGTTTTATTCCCGATCGGAATTTAGGTTTGATTTACGGTGGTGCCTTCGGTTTCAGGATCCAAGTTCCCGCGGCAGATTGGTCCCAAGCCAAGGCGCTCCTGGCCGCCTCCCCTTTAAACCTCGAACCGGATCAACCGACGCAAAAGTAGTTTTTCCTTTTTTGACCTATTAAATGTTTATACATGTTTTCACATATTAATTATTGATTGGCTTCCGCTCCCGTCACGTCCAGATTAGTGTGGAAACCCCTCAATTATCTAACAACCTAAAACAGATCCCTACCCCAAAAGGGTAGGGATCTTTGTGGGGATTTCCTATCCCAGCTTTTCTTTGATGATCTCTTCCAGTGTCGGTTCGCCGATCTCCTGCAGTTCATAGCGGACCCGAACCGCCGGTTTGTTGATCTTGATCAGGCGCCGGAGATCAATTGGGGTCCCAATGACCACCGCATCCACGTCCGCCCGGTTGATCGTCTTCTCCAGTTCCGCAATTTGCTTTTTGCCATAGCCCATGGCTGGAAGGACATTGGAGAGATGGCCGTAGCGGGCGAAGGTCTCAACAATACTGCCCACAGCGTAGGGACGGGGGTCGACCAGTTCGGCAGCGCCGTATTTGTTGGCGGCAATGGTCCCGGCACCGTATGCCATGTTGCCGTGGGTGAGGGTGGGGCCGTCTTCCACCACCAAAACCCGTTTGCCGGCCAAAAGCGCAGACTGGTCAAGAAAGATGGGCGAAGCAGCGTCGATGAC
>JAAZDX010000031.1 GCA_012512605.1 Bacillota bacterium | reverse complement strand
CGGGGGTATGAATACGAAAAGGGACGGTACGTTATCCTGCGGGATGAAGATTTTGAGTTGCTGCCCGGTGAGAACACTAAAACCATCGATATCCTCGATTTTGTGGATTTGGCGGAGATCGATCCCGTCTATTTCGACCGCAGCTACTATCTGGGACCAAGCCCCGGCGGGGAAAAAGCTTATCGCCTCCTTAATACGGCGATGCAGGAAACCGGAAAAATCGCTATTGCCCGGGTGATGATCCGTACCAAGGCGACCCTTGCCTGTCTACGCCCGTGGGAAACACTTTTGGTCATGGCCACCATGTTTTTTCCCGAGGAGATCCGTCCCCCCGAACTGCTTACCAACGAGTTTAAAGCGGTAGAGCCGCATCCGAACGAGGTCAGTATGGCCAACAGCCTAATCGGTAATCTTTCCACCTCCTTCGACCCGCAGAAATACACCAATGAATACCGGTCCAAACTGATGGAAGTGATCCAAGCCAAGATCGCCGGGGAGGAAGTGGCGGTCCCAACCGCTCCGGAGACAGCAAAAGTGGTTGACCTGATGGAAGCCCTCCGCGCCAGCTTAGAAGCGACGGAGGCACAGAAGAAACCGGCGAAAAAAAGAAAGAAAAAGCAGACCGGATAAATGGTTCTACCTTTAAAGATCGCACCCATGCTCGCCATCAGCGCCCCGCCCTTTGACTCTCCCGCTTATCACTTTGAGCTTAAGTGGGACGGTATTCGTTGTCTCGCTTTTTTAACCACAACCACCCGTTTGCAAAGCCGGAGTGGACGAGTGATCTCCTTTCAATATCCGGAGCTTGACAACCTACACCAGCAGATCAAAGCCAACGAGGTGGTCCTGGACGGCGAGATCATCGCCCTCGACGACGGCAAGCCCAGTTTTTTTCGGATGCAAAGCCGCATGCACACCACCTCCGCTGCTGGCATTCGGGAAGCAAGGCGCGTGAGTCCTGTCCTCTACGTGGCCTTCGATCTCCTTTACCTCAAAGGGGAATCCGTGATGAACCAGCCGCTCGCCACCCGGCAAGAACTGCTCCACACGGTCGTTGATCCCGGTCCCCATTTCATGATCAGTACCCCCATCCCCCAGTCGGGAACGGCCCTCTTTCAGCGGGTAGCCTCCTTAGGGCTGGAGGGCGTGGTCGGTAAAGACAAGCATAGCCCCTACCTTCCCGGTAAAAGAAGTGCCTACTGGAAAAAAGCACGAGTGGTCAAGAATAACGACTTTGTTGTCTGCGGATACACCACCAACCCGCAGGGACGGACCGATCTCTCCGCCATATTAGTGGGGCTCTACGCCGGGAAAGAGCTTAAATCCTATGGGCTGGTCGGCACCGGCTTCAGTCAAAGCGAGATCAACCATCTCCTCACCCTCTTCACTGGTTTACAGCGGACGGATCCACCCCTAGCCCACCCGCCAACGCTGACCAGCGTCCACTGGCTTGAACCCCGCTTAGTTTGCGAAGTAGAATATTTCGCCGTCACACCCGACCATCAGCTCCGTCATCCCCGCTACAAAGGACTTCGGAATCGTCGGCCTTCCGAATGCCGGGTCGAAAACCTAAGCTAACCAGGGCTAAGTAAATTCATTTTTTAACCATAAAAAACGTTGACAAAGGCAAAAGACCATGTTATTCTGGACTTAGTATTCCTAGTAAATAACTAGG
>JAAZDX010000030.1 GCA_012512605.1 Bacillota bacterium | reverse complement strand
GTGTTTTGACGACCTAACGCCCATTTATCCCCAGCGGCGTCTCCACCTGGAAACAACCCCGACGAATTACACCATGCGGCTCATGGAACAAGGAAACCACCCGGACTTCCGTGTTTTGGGGCCTGAGGGGGGGAAGATCAAGTTAGAGGAAGTACGGCAGCTTTGCTATGATGTCCTCCTCAACCCCTACCTTTCCGCGGGCAAAGTTTATTTTATGCAGAGTTTTGAAGCCTTGACCGAGGTGGCGGCGAATGCGTTCCTAAAAACACTGGAGGAACCGCCGCCTGCAGTTTATTTTCTGGCTTTGGCCGAGGATGAACGGGGCATTCTGCCGACCATCCGCTCCCGAATGCACCGGGTGCAGTTGGGCGGTGCTGGTCCGGAGGACGGTTCTCCTGGCAATAACGGGACAGAACTTCCCGTCTCCGATCTGGGTGCGCTTTTGCGGCGGGCGGAACAGTTAAGTAGTATTGACCGGAGCCAGGTGGATCTCTATTTACAAGGACTTCAAGCCCACTTTCGGGCCGCATTATTGGCGGCAGCCCGCGCGGGGACGGCGACTGCCGGTTTGGTTAGGGTAAACGCGGCTGTCCAACAAGCCCGGGCGTATACGGCGGCAAACCTTAACCTCCGCCTTTTACTGGAGGACCTTTTTCTTACCCTTTACGAAGAGTTGGGTGCGGGTCCTCGGCACTAACGGTTTGTACATTTTAGGCCGGAAAGGAGGAAACAAAAATGGAAGAAGCAAACCAGACGACGGAGAAGTCTCCGGCGGAATCATATACAGTCGTTGGGGTTCGGTTTAAACGAGCCGGAAAAATCTACTATTTTGACCCGAACAACTTGAATTTAAAGCTAGACCAGGAAGTAATCGTCGAAACAGCACGGGGTATGGAGTATGGTAAGGTAAAGATTGGACCGAAGGAGGTTCCGGCCACCGAGATCACACCCCCGTTAAAAAAGGTGCTCCGGATTGCCCGGGAGAAGGACCAGGCACAGTACCTTGAGAATAAAGATAAGGAAGCCAACGCCTTTCGGATCTGTTTGGAGAAGATTAAACAACACGGGCTTGAGATGAAGCTGATCGATGTGGAGTATACCTTTGACCGGAACAAAGTAATCTTTTATTTTACGGCGGACGGGCGGGTTGATTTCCGCGAACTGGTTAAGGATCTGGCTTCGGTTTTTCGGACCCGGATTGAGCTCCGCCAGATTGGGGTGCGGGATGAAGCCAAAATGCTTGGCGGACTGGGCCCCTGTGGGCGTTCGCTCTGCTGTGCCACCTTTTTAGGGGAGTTTGACCCGGTCTCGATCAAAATGGCCAAAGAGCAAAACCTGTCGTTAAACCCAACGAAGATTTCGGGGATCTGTGGCCGCTTAATGTGTTGCCTCAAGTATGAGTCCGAAACTTACCGGGAGAATAATCAGCTGCTCCCGGCGGTGGGTAGTAAGGTAGAGTACCAGGGGGAAGAGGGGACCGTTGTCCAAATAAATATGTTGAAAGAAACAGTGGTGATTCAGTTGCCGGAAGGGGAACCCTTAGAAGTCCCCCTCGGCGAGGTTAATTTTTAGTGGATCTTGCTGGGAAGAGAAAACGGATGGTTTCATCCGTTTTTCTTAATTTTGTTCCCCTTTTCGTTACGCAGGAGTTAAACTTTACCACCCGGGGTGCGATCTTATAAAACAACTTGCATAATTATAAGCTATGGGTTATAATTATTAATACAATTTAATTTGGATGATATAAAATGAGTGATATCCAAAGAGAGTGGGGGTTTAATC
>JAAZDX010000029.1 GCA_012512605.1 Bacillota bacterium | reverse complement strand
GTATCGACCAACGCCCGGAATTCATCGCAGGTGCCAAAATCCCGTTCAATTGTCATAAACCCACTGGGGTCGTAACCCAAACGGTTGTCACTCAGGGCCGTCGGCGCTTCAGAAGTTGGCATCAAGGCCAAAGCGGTAACCCCTAAATCATGGAAATAACCCTCCCTAATCCGCTGGCACAGACCGCGAAAAGTGCCCGCGATCTCGGCTGGCAGGTCGGGGGCTTGGTCGGTAAAGCCGTACACGTTTAACTCGTAGAGAATTAAACGGTCCACCGCCGGCGTCCGCCAGTCCTGATCGTGCCATTGGTAAACCGAAGGATCGATTACCACACAGTTATTACGGTTATAGTCGGGTCCATAGCGCCGGGCGTAGGGATCCTGCGCCATTTTTACCGGTTGTTGCTTATCGTTTAAAGGAACCCCGCCCACAATTAGAAATTGGTAGTTATTCTTCTTTGGGTCGGCCGGATCGGGCAAAGCGGTCCGGAGCGCCCAAATATTGGGCTGGCCATGATACCCCCGGTATAACTTCATCGGGAGAAACTTGGTCGGATCAGGTTGCCGATGATAAGGCGATTGCCAGTCATTAAAATTACCAACCAGATAGACCTGGGCCGCCCGGGGATGAAAGAAACCAAAAAAGGTCGTCCCATCCCTTAAATAGGTGGCACCAAGCATCGCAACCACACCCTGGCCACTAACGTCGGTATCCGGCAAATACTGGTTCTCCCGGAGTAAAGGGAAGATCTCTCCGTAAAGATCATTGATGGAACCAGCCACTTCCGCTGGGCGTTGGGGATAAACTTCATTGTGGACGGGAACCGTCCAGACCTCCGCCCCCAAGTGTTGGCCGTAACAGCGCTCCAGATGCTCCCATTTAATCTCCGTACCGCTTTTATCGCCAAACTTGAAACAGAAATAGTTCCGATTGATATCCAGCTCAAAGACGGGCCCAAAATCATCCCAGGAAGAGACCGGGTACTCCTGGAAAGATTCATTATGGCCCGGATACCACAGATGCAAAAAGGGGTTTTGAAAGTTCAGGCTATACGGGGCATGAATCTTCACATGGTGCATTTTCGATAGCTCCTTTTCGCGAACGGATCAGAGGAAAGAATTATCTTCAGTATGCCCCGAATAGCAGCCAACCAACGCTCAAAAAGGCGGCCGGTCCCGGACGACCAAAGTGGAATGGTGCATCAGCCAATAAATGAAAAAACCCCATAAAGGAAAGAAGAACGTAACCAGCGCCCATATGCCAGGCGGCAGATTTAACTGGTCAAGACCCCGTTTTTTCGCGTCCACGTAAACAGCAGCCGTTAAATAAAGATTGATCGAGACAAGGGCAAGTCCGAAGAGGGTTAACCAAAAGCGCCAAACCATTCGTAAAACCTCCTTTTGTTCGCCGAATTAACTTTTATGTCAATTTGGTAATATTTAAACCTATATATAACAGGCCTTTTATGTTATATTAAGAATCAGTTACAGTTTTATGTTACCCTTCTTCTCTTTTTTTTAGCTTTCTTAAAATTATAAGTTGATTTATATTAAGAAGGAGGCAATCTAATTGAACACGAAAGGATAGGTTCCCGCGGTCGCCTATTTTTGTATGGAATTTGGCTTACATCCTGATTTCCCCATTTACTCCGGGGGCTTAGGCGTGCTGGCCGGCGATTATTTAAAGGCCGCCGCCGATGAGGGTTACCCCATGGTCGGGGTCGGCATCCTCTGGCGAAAAGGGTATACCGCCCAGTATATTAATGATGAAGGTTACCCCTACGATCTCGCCCCAGAATTTAACAACTTCTCTTTTCTAAAAGATACCGGAGTAAAGATTCAGGTGACCATCAAACAACAACCGGTAACCTGTAAAGTCTGGCGGGTCGATTATTTTAATAACGCCCCCCTTTACCTCTTAGACGCCGATCTGCCGGAAAATAAGGAGCCTTGGCTGACCCACTCCCTTTACCGGGGCAGCGGTGATGACCGGATCGCCCAGGAAATTATTCTCGGGGTCGGTGGCGTTCGGGCCCTACGCGCGCTTGGGTTACCTGTGGACATCTACCACTTTAACGAAGGCCATGCGGTCCTTGCCGGGATTGAACTGATCCGGGAGAAGATGTCAACCGGACTCTCTTTCGACCAAGCCTTAAACGCCACCCGGCGCCAGATCGTTTTCACCACCCACACACCGGTTCCGGCCGGAAACGAAGCCCATCATCACGGAGCCCTCGACTATGTCGGCGCTTACAGCGGCCTTTCTTACGAACAGATGAAGCAGATCGGGGGCGATCCGTTCAACATGACCGTGGCTGGGTTACGGCTCTCGGCCCTGACCAATGCCGTTTCAAAGCTTCATGGTGAAACAGCGCAGAGGATGTGGCACCAAGTTACTGACGCCTCCCCTATCATTGCAATCACCAATGGGGTACACCAGAATACCTGGCAGGCACCGAATATGGCCTTGGCTGCTGCCCACCAGGGAGACTTGATCGAAGCGCACCAGGCCAACAAAGAATTTTTGCTCGCCGAGATCCAGCACCAGACCGGCCAAGTTTTAAGCCCGGACGCGCTTTTAATCGGGTTTGCCCGGCGCGCCGCCACCTACAAACGGGGCGATCTGATCTTCCGAAACCAGGAAGAACTCATGCCCCTGCTGGAAAGCGGCCGGATCCAACTGGTCTTCTCCGGCAAAGCCCATCCACAGGATGATGGTGGTAAAAATATGGTGGCGAAGATTGTCGCCTTAGCAAAAGAACTCCCGGGTAAAGTGGTCTTCTTAGAGAACTATGACATGGCATTAGGCCAAATCCTAACCCGCGGGTGCGACGTATGGCTGAACAACCCCCGTCGACCGCTGGAAGCCAGTGCCACCTCGGGCATGAAAGCCGGAATGAACGGTGTGCTTCACTTCAGTACTCTAGACGGCTGGTGGGTGGAAGGTTGCCAGCATGGGGTCAACGGTTGGCAGTTCGGAGACGGTTATGTCGGCCCCAACCAGGACGAGCACGATTTAAACGCCTTATATCGGGTCTTGAAAACCGAAATTCTCCCCGCCTACGAACAGGACAAGGCCAAATGGGCGCAGATGATGCGCGCCAGTATTGAAACCTGTACGCAACAATTTTCAGCCCGCCGCATGATCAACGAATATTATGACCGCCTTTATTTCCCCCTCGTCGCGGCGGAACAGAAAATATCCTAAAGGCCGCTATCTAGCGGCCTCTTTTTTTATCGTATACTACTTTATAAATCCATTTTGTCTCTCGTTGTCTGTTGCTCGGTACGTGCATAATAACTTGTCTCTACAAGTATTTTGATCTCCAGGCGATCACTCCATATGCCCTA
Source organism: Bacillota bacterium (assembly GCA_012512605.1). Taxonomy (GTDB): domain Bacteria; phylum Bacillota; class UBA4882; order UBA10575; family UBA10575; genus Capillibacterium. The sequence goes on along the minus strand of JAAZDX010000029.1, from coordinate 1,543 downwards.
ATGAGCGACTACCGTCAAAAATTGGTCCGCATTTCCTGTCGTCCCCGGGAGAAAATAGGAACGGGAGGTGTCAGCATGAAGAGCACCACCACCAGCTGGGTTGTGACCGGACTCGGTGCGGTGGTCTCCGGGCTAGGGGCGACCATGCGCCGCAGCCGTTTCGGGACCGGAATCCTCGGTTTTGGGCTGGCCCACGTGGTGTTAGGCATCCTCGATATGGTTCGCCCGCTGCCCGAAAAGTAACATTTCCCCAAAAACAAAGTGGCCTGCCACTCCGCCACTTTGTTTTTTTATTGTTTTAGTATCGCATCTATCCTAGTTTCTCCCGGAGAAAGGGGACAAGTTCCGCCACGGGCAGCCGTGTCTGCGCCATGGAATCCCGTTCCCGCACCGTCACCGTTTGGTCCTCCGGAGACTGAAAATCTACAGTAACACAGAAGGGAGTTCCGATCTCATCCTGGCGGCGGTAACGCCGGCCTATCGACTTGGCGTCATCATACTCGGTGTTCCAATGCCGACGTAATTCCTGACTGATCTCTTTCGCCAGGGCGGTTAAAGGCTCTTTCCGGGAAAGCGGAAGTACGGCCACTTTTACCGGAGCCAGCTCCGGATGGAAACGCAGCACAACCCGGGTCTCATCTTTATCCGGTTCTTCGTGGTAGGCATCGACCAAAAAGGCTAAAGTAGCCCGATCAGCGCCAGCCGACGGTTCAACTACGTAGGGGACATAATGCTCATTGATTTCGTGATCAAAATACTCGAGCTTGCTCCCACTATACTCCGCGTGGCGTTTTAGATCATAATCGGTCCGGTTGGCAATCCCCTCCAGTTCGGACCAGCCCATTGGGAAGTAGTACTCAATATCGATACAGGCCTTCGCGTAATGAGCAAGTTCTTCCGGATCGTGGGGGCGCAAGCGGAGGCGTTCCGGACTGATCCCCAGTTCTTTATACCAATTAAACCTTTCTTCAACCCATTTGTTGTAATGCTCCTCATCGGTGCCAGGTTTCACAAAGTACTCGATCTCCATCTGTTCGAATTCGCGGGTCCGGAAGGTGAAGTTACCGGGGGTGATCTCATTCCGGAAAGACTTTCCGATCTGCGCAACGCCAAAGGGCAGACGCTTCCTGGTTGTCGTCAAGATATTGTGGAAGTTAACAAAAATCCCCTGGGCGGTCTCGGGTCGTAGGTAAACCACGGCCGCCTGGTCCTCCACTGGTCCCATGAAGGTTTTAAACATGAGATTAAAGTTCCGGGGTTCCGTTAATTCGCCACCACACTCCGGACAGGCGTCCGTTGTCAAGTGGTCGGCACGAAACCGTTGTCGACATTTTTTACAATCAACCAGCGGATCGGTGAAACCTTCCAAATGGCCACTGGCTTCCCAGACTCTCGGGTGCATCAGGATACTGGCGTCTTGCCCGACCATATCATCCCTTTGCTGAACGATCCGGCGCCACCAAGCCCGTTTTACATTATTCTTCAGTTCGACGCCTAAAGGACCGTAATCCCAGCAACTATTTAAACCGCCATAGATCTCGCT
>JAAZDX010000028.1 GCA_012512605.1 Bacillota bacterium | reverse complement strand
GGTAGGCCCAAGAAACCGCAGTATAATATGGTATAAAGATTCAAAGGTAAATAATACCCGGTAAATTGGGTCAAAAGATTAAAGCCAAAAAGGAGAAGAAAACCGCTTCCGCCTTTAAACAGAAGCTCCAAACCGAACTGGAGCGGCGAAGCGAGGCGCTTCCCCCCAAAAGCAACAAGCAGTAAAAGAAGAAAATAAACCAGCAAGACTTCGAACGACACTCAAACCTCCTCCCCTAAAGAGAACCCTTTCCCTTCCACCAAAAACTTCTCCTGGAAAAACCGTTCCTCCCGGGCCTTTTTCAGCAGATAAACATAGCGTTTTTCGGCCGCGCCCAGCGCATAAATGGCGTGATCGACCAATGCCGGATCGGTAACGGTATTAAAGTAAGCCCGCGCCTCCTGCCAGTCTTTTTTGGCGTCCTCGACCAGCCGCCAATACCTTTCTTCCGCTTGTTTTTTTTGGTAACCTTCGACCTTAATTATTTGGTTCAATAGACTGTTGATTAAATCCTTCTTCCCGGCAAACATTGCGTTCCCTCCCCGTCCCCTTTAGTATTCGGCGGGGAGAGGAAATCTATACCCAAATTCAGGTTACTCTGTGATTATTTCTCATCTTTTTGTAGTTTACCGTCTTCGCCAGGGGTAGTACCTTTTAACCAAAAACCGGTAATCACCATTCGTCGTTTGAGCAGCCCACCAAGGGCAAGGAGGAGACCGGCTGCCCCAAAATATCCCCAAGGGATCCGTTTTTCCATGTTGAACGGGTAAATCACCGGCAGCCCGTCTTTCCCCGGTTGTAACTGTCTTTCCTGCGCATATTTACCCCTTTCCGGCGCCAACAGGTCAAGAATACGAGGTGCTTCTGGCGTTTTTGCCCCTCCAAAGTGCCAGTCGCCGGGTTCAGCACGGATCTCTCGGAGAAAACCAGGACCAAAGCCATCATAAGCCCCAACCAGTACATAATACCGCCAACTTTTCTGCGGGCGGCCCACCAACGCCATAGGTACCGTTAAGCGGATCAAGTTTTGGTCCGGCAGGTAGACGGCGGCGAGGTCGGCTGAGGCCAAAGTTTGATCGGCGGTTAAAGAAACCAACCGACTACTTTCCCAGCCCACCCCCTCTAGACAAAACTCCCAGCCGTACGGTGGTGCCATCTTAACCCCCAGCGCTTCGCTTAAGGGGGTGGTCCTTCCCCCAGCCTTCGTGTCGATATAAATATTGATCACCGGGTGGATAAATCCTTCCGGCGCGTTCCAGGGATTGGTCACCTCTTTAATCTGTAAATCAAAGAATAACTGCTCTCCATCGCCGGAGACTTGGAACCACAGAAGGTCGTAAAGGCCTTCATAAGGTCGGAAAGCCAGATTCCGGGGGTACACATAACTCCCCGGCCCGTAGTCGTCGCCTTCCGGATCAACCGCCGCAAAATAGACTTCGACCGGCCGCTCGGCACCGGGTCCTTCATGGCCTTGGACCGGCGCACAGAACAGGCAGACGCCAAGCAAAAGAAGGATATATTTCCACACTGCCCTCACCATCCTTATCCTCAAATTATGCATGGCTGCGGTAAACTATTCCACTTTTGCCACCGGCCAGCCCGGGCTCTTTGTGTAAGTTGTTGGTTTAATAAATTCCTTTCCTTGGCACACTATGATTGTTATGCCGCAACCGCCTTAAAAGGAGGATACAAGATGGATGCGCAGATCAAGCCAACCATCGGGGTTTTGGCGACCGTTCCTTTCATCATGGTTTTAGGCAATTCGATGTTAATTCCGGTCCTCCCAGCAATCCAAAGGGCTTTAGACGTTTCCCTCCTCCAAGTCGGTCTCTTGATCACCGCCTTCTCGATCCCGGCCGGACTAACGATTCCTTTCGCCGGAATGCTCTCCGACCACGTTGGGCGGAAACTTGTCATGGTCCCCGCCCTCATCATCTACGGTACGGGCGGGCTGCTCGCCGGCACCGCCGCTTTGCTCTTTAAAGGAAACGCCTACCCTTACATTTTAGGCTCCCGAATCATTCAGGGGATCGGCGCTGGGGGCACCTACCAACTGGCCATGGCCCTATCGGGCGATCTGATCCAAGATAACGAACGGGCCCAAGTCCTGGGCCTTTTAGAAGCGGCCAATGGGTTGGGCAAAGTCATCAGTCCCTTGGCGGGAGCGGCCATCGGTTTAATCGCTTGGTACATGCCATTCTTTGTCTATGGCGCCCTGGCCTTACCGATTGCCCTCGCCATCTTTTTCATTGCGCAAGAAGCAAAATCCCAAAAAAAAGCGCAACCCCTCTCTTCCTACTTCACCAATCTCCTCCAGATTCTAAAGGAGAAAGGGGTAAATTTGGGGGTTGCCTTCCTCTGTGGTCTCATTGTCCTCTTTTCCTTATTCGGATTGTTAAGTTTCTTCTCCGATCTGCTTGAAAAGAAATTTCACCTTCAGATTTTTGAACGGGGCTTGATTATTGCCATTCCCGTCCTGGCGATGGCGGTCACTTCCTACATCTTTGGGATTGTGCTCAAACAGCAGATGGTCAAGATCATGAAATGGACCATCATCGGCGGCCTTGCCCTCGTGGCCTTGGGTTTGTTTTGCTTCCCGTTAGGCGATGGCATGGTCAGCAAAACGATCTTTGCGACCCTGATCGGAACGGGCACCGGAATGGCCTTACCCGCCCTCAACACCCTTATTACTTCTTCCGCACCCACCAGTGAGCGGGGACTGGTCACCTGTCTGTACGGAACGGTCCGTTTTTTTGGGGTGGCGATCGGTCCACCCCTGTTCAGCTTCGCCTCCAAGTACGGCGAGCCGCTCATCTTCTGGAGTAATGTCGGGTGCGTGGTCGCCATCGCCGCCCTGGCCTTTTTCTTCATCCATCCTAAGCAGATTCTGCCGGAAGGGCTTCAAGGGGGTGAACAATGAAGGACAGGCGAAAACGACTCTTTTTACAAGAAGTTCATCAATAAAATGGGTAAAGGAGGTTAAATTATGGACCGGCTGGCGTTAATATTAGTGATCATTGGCGCCCTCAATTGGCTCCTGGTCGGTTTGTTCCAGTTCGACCTGGTCGCGAATATGTTTGGCGGAACGAGCTCCATGGTAAGTCGGATCATCTACTCCCTTGTTGGTTTAGCCGGGCTCTATTGCCTTACCTTGCTGTTTCGCGAACGCGAACAGGCCAAAAACGAATAAGGTTGCCTTTTGTCGCCCGCCTGGCTCAATTTTTTCATCCTCGTTGTGATGTCGTAGCCAGCGTGGGCGACTCCTTAGAAAACACCTTTTCCGGCTTCCGAAAAATCTCACTAAACGTATGGAAAAATACTTAAATCAACAATAAACCGCAACTTAACGATCTAGACAAAAGCTAATCCTTTTTGCTTGTCCTAATTGTTCTAACTTACTAGGATGATGACTCTTTAAAAAAGCCCCAACCGACTACGGTTGGACCTTTTCAGGAGTTACATAATTACGGAAATTAACGACCCTTCGGCAACACCCTTATGTTATAATGTAAAGTAAATTAATTTTCGGCATTATAAGGATTTTAGCTTAGGGGGTGATTAGAGGTGTGGAACACTCGAAATAAACGGCGGGCTTTGTTCTTGCTCATTACAACGCTGCTTGTCTTAACGGCCCCGTCAACTTTGGCACAAACTGCTGACCCGCTCCGTTTACGGGTTGAAGCCGCGGTCTTGGTCGACGCTGCTTCCGGAAAGATTCTCTACGAAAAAAACGCGGACCAACCTTTGGCCATGGCCAGTATGTCAAAGATCCTGACCGAATATTTAATTTTAGAAGCCATTAACAACCAACAGATCTCCTGGGAAGATACGACCAGCATCAGCGAATATGCGTACCGTGTTTCCCAGAACCTCTCCCTCTCCAATGTTCCGCTGCGCCGGAACGAGCACTATACCATCGGCGAACTTTACGAAGCAATGGCCATCTACTCGGCCAACGGAGCAACAATCGCCTTAGCGGAAGTGCTAGCAGGCAGCGAAACCGAATTTGTACGCCTGATGAACGCCAAAGCAAAGGAGCTGGGGATGGAGAATTACACCTTTGTCAACTCCACCGGCTTGAACAACAAGGATTTATTCGGAATGCACCCGGCTGGAACGGCCGACGCGGAAAATTTAGCTTCCGCCAAAGATACTGCACTGATGGCCCTACGCATCCTCCAGGATTATCCGGAAGTCCTAACCATCGCGAGCATCCCCCGGAAAACTTTCCGTCCCGATACGGGTGATGCGATTAGAATGGACAACTGGAACTGGATGTTACCGGAACTGGTCTATGGTTACGAAGGGGTCGATGGGTTAAAAACCGGCTCGACAGCACTGGCGGGCTACTGTTTTACCGCCACCGCCCAGCGGGATGATGTCCGTCTCATCTCGGTGGTGATGAAAGGCCGCTCTTACGCCGATCGTTTTCAGGAAACAAAAAAACTGCTGGATTACGGGTTTAACAGCTTTGAGCGGAAGGAGCTGGTTCCCGCAGGTTACCAAGATCCAGATCAGCCCGATCTCCCGGTCCAAAAGGGGAAAACCAACCGGGTGGGCATCGCCACGGCTAAACCTTTAACGCTTCTCATCCGGCGGGGCGAAGCCGATCTCTACCAGCCCCAGGTGCAATTGGAAACGGAGAAATTAACCGCCCCGGTAACCAAAGGCCAGCAAGTTGGAAGGTTAGTCATGACCTATACGGGCCCAACCGAGTACGAGTATCTGACGGCAGAAGGGCCGTCGCAGGAAAGTGTGGCACTGGTAACCACCGCAGAAGTGGAAAAAGCCGGTTTTTTCCGGCTCATCTTCCAACAGATCCGCGCCTTCTTTTCCTGGCTCGCCCAACAAATCCGCGGTCTATTCTAAAAGGCGGTCGTCCGTAGCCGCTTTTAAGCCTTGGGGCTACGAAAGCGCAAACGCACCCCATTCAAAAAAAGGCGGTGGCCTTCGCCACCAGCCTTTTTTATTATATCCATTTGTCAAGGACGGCCGCAATCCGCTGTTTAGGGAGCGCGCCGTTGATGGTGTCCACCACTTTACCGTCTTTAAAGACAAGCATGGTTGGGATCGTCATGATCTGATACTGGGTGGAAAGGGCTAAGTTTTCATCGGTGTTTACTTTCCCGATCTTTACTTTCCCCTCATACTCCTCGGCCAGCTGATCGATGATCGGTGCTACCATCCGGCAAGGACCACACCACGGTGCCCAAAAATCAACCATGGCGACGCCCTTATAGTCGAGCACTTCCGTTTTAAAGTTATCCTGGGTTAACGTCAAAGCCATCTTTTTTCCCTCCTCAAATTAATAAAACTTCTTAAAGACTTCGGTAAAACGCTTCATCGCCGCCTCCGGATTACCTCCTTGGGCCATTTCCTCTGCGAGGCAAGTCGCCAGTTGATTGCTTAAGATCGTCATTGCCACTTGCACCACCGCTGCTTTCACCGCAGCCGCCTGGTAGACCACTTCCTGGCAGGAACGTTCTTCTTCAATCATCCGTTGCAACCCACGCACCTGGCCTTCAATACGGCGCAAACGTTTTAAGAGATCTTCTTTAATATCTCCGGAAATCTGGTCAATATGATCCGCCCCATGCTGGGTCATCGACCTTCCCACCTCCTTACTATACCCCCTACGGTATATAATAGGCTACATTTTGTTTTTTGTCAAGGGGATTTAGCTCACACCTTAAATTTGGAGTTTTCCGGCGACCGGCAGCCGCCGTTTTGGTCCTAACGGATTCGTCGTCACCCGCAGACCGGGAGCCGTCTGCCGCCGTTTATACTCACTCCGGTGGACCGCCTTGATGACCCAGTCCACCGTCTCCACCGCAAATCCGGCCGCCTTGATTTCGTCCGGTGTCCAGTTCTCGTCGAGATATAAAGCTAAAACCCGATCAAGGATGGGGTAGGGGGGCAGGGTATCTTGATCCAGTTGGTCCGGGCGCAGCTCCGCAGAGGGCGGTTTCGTAATGATCTCCACCGGGATCACCTCCCGCTCCCGGTTGGCCTCTGTGGCCAATTCGTAAACGATGGTTTTTGGCACGTCGGCAAGGACAGCAAGTCCGCCGCTTAAATCAACCCCATTCAGGGTGGAATAGCCAACCATCATTTCACTTTTGTTGCCCGCACTCAGGACCAGATAACCGTACTTATTGGATAAAGCCATTAAAATATTGGCCCGGATCCGGGCTTGTAAATTCTCTTCCGTGGTGTCGTGGGGGCCATTTGGGTGGCCGATGTAAGGGCGTAATCCCGTAAGGAAACTCTGAAAAAAAGCAGTAATGGGGATCATCTTAAAGTCGATCCCCAAATTTTGCGCCAAGACGCGGGAATCCTCCACACTACCGACGGAAGAGAAGGGGGAAGGCATCGTCACCGCCAGGACATTCTCCGGCCCTAAGGCCTCGGCAGCCAAACAACAAACCAGGGCGGAATCAATTCCGCCGGAGAGGCCGATCACAGCTTTGGTAAACCCGGTCTTACGGGCATAATCGCGGATTCCCAGCACTAATGCGTCGTAAACCATCCGCCGCGCCGAAGGGCGGGCCGGGACAGCAGACTGGTCAGCAGGCGATTCTTCCGCGTCCAGATCTACCACCGCCACCGCTTCCTGAAATGAAGGAGCCACATAGCGTGTGGTCCCATCGGCACTGACCAAAAGGCTCTGTCCACAAAAAATCAGCTCTTCGTTGGCGCCGACCTGATTGACGAAGAGGAACGGAATCTGGAAGCGTTGCGCACAAGCGGCACCAAAGCGGTACAGTTTATCCTCCCACCCGGAATAAAAGGGATAAGCCGCCAGGTTAATGATCAACCCGGTTTGGGCTGCTAATTCCGTAAGCAGTGGCGACGGCTCCAGCTCCGCTCTGGTCGCGGACGCCAGCGTCCAAAGGTCTTCCCCGATTACTACCCCGAGTCGTTTGCCGTTTAAAGTAACGACCGGGGCCGGCTGGCCCGATTGAAAATAAGCCGCCTCATTAAAGAGATCATAGGCGGGAAGGGTGGCCTTATCCTGCGCCCACAAGAGTTCCCCTCCCGCATATAAAAGGGCCGAATTGTACCAGCCCTTTCCGGTTTCCGTAGCCCTTGGCACCGCGGCCCCTACTAAAATTGCGGTCTCCCGGTAACGGGCCGATAAGCCGCGTAAATGTTCCAGCGCCGTTGAAACCTGCTGCCGAAACCACGCCTTATCCAGCAACCCAAAGGGCGGGTATCCGGTGAGATAAAGTTCGGGCAGGACTACAAGATCAGTACCCGCGCCTTCCCGCGCCAAGAGGTGTTCGAGGCGGTCCAGATTCCCGCTTAAATCCCCCACCACCGGGTTCAGTTGTGCAATGGTGATCCGCATCACCAATCCCCCTTATGTCCCCTTTAATCTTCCGCCGTGGTCTTTCCTTTCTCCATGGCGACACGGTAAGAATGATTACTTCATTGTTTAGCGTTTAAAAACTTCCCTAGTTTAGTATCGGTCATCATAATATGTTTAATCAGCCAGTCAACCACGACCCGGTTGGTCTGGGCAACCAGCCAGATTCCAGCGCCCTCGGCTTCAAACTTCGCTTTCAATTCCAAAAAGTTCTCCACAAACTTTTGGTGTTGCGCCCGGTGCTGAGTATACTCGGGATAAGCATTGTCGAGCATCGTTTTTTCTTCCGTCCCGAAGTGAACCTTCACGTATTCTTCTAGGAAAGACAACACCTTACCAACCTCTTGCTTCCCTTCCCCGCGTTGACAGGCTTCCAACAGATCATTGATCTTGCTGAAAAGCTCTTGGTGTTGTCGGTCAATCTCCTCTACACCGACTGCATATTGGGGTGTCCATTTTACCAACATCGCCAGCACCTCTTTTCTATGTTATTTTATACTGTTTATTCCTCCTTCTCAGTAGAAACCCTCTTCCGGACGGTAAAAAACCCGCAAATCCTGGGCAAAAAAAAGAGGTAGACAATCCTGTCTACCCTCTAAACCATCCATCGTCTTAGGCTTTCGACCCTTGGGGCCGGTCCCGGAAACGTTCCAAAGCCAACTGGGCCAGACGTTCAATGAGCTCCGGATAGGATACACCACTGGCGGCCCAAAGCTTTGGGTACATACTGATCTTAGTAAAGCCGGGGATCGTGTTGATCTCATTGACAAGGATCCGTCCGTCCCGCTTAAGCACAAAAAAATCGACGCGGCCCATTCCCGCACAATCGATCGCTTTAAACGCCCGAACCGCCAGGTCCTGTACCTGCGCCGTTTGTTCCGGCGTCAAGCGGGCGGGAATAATTAACTCGGAGTCGTTTTTCACGTATTTATCTTCGTAACTATAAAATTCAGCCCCAGGGACGATCTCCCCCGGCACGGAGGCACGGGGCTCTTCATTGCCAAGAACCGCGCACTCCACCTCATAACCGTCCAAAAAGGCCTCAACCACTACTTTGTGATCATAAGTAAGGGCAAGAAGGAAAGCCTGTTCCAATTCGGCGCGGTTATGGGCTTTGCTAATGCCCACGCTTGACCCCATATTCGCCGGTTTTACAAAACAAGGGTAGCCCAGGCGGCCTTCGATTGCGGTGCAGATCAGTTCCTGGTCATTCGCCCATTCGTGACGCCGGTAAACCAGATAGTCGCCAACAGGAAGACCATGGTACTTAAAGAGGGCCTTCATTATTTCCTTATCCATACCGACCGCAGAGGCCATTACACCGCCACCAATGTACGGGATCCCGGCCAATTCCAAGAGCCCTTGCACCGTACCATCTTCCCCCATTGGCCCGTGGAGAAGCGGAAAAGCCAGATCAACCTGCTCGCGAAGGTAACCTAGTAAAAAACCGTTGTGGTTTTGTACGATCCGGTCCGCGTCCGGGCTTTGGCCACCACTGACCTCGAAACAACCCCTTTCCACCAGTGCCTCCGGGGAGAGCCCGGGAATCCACCGCCCGTCTTTACTAATCCCAATCGGTAAAACTTCAATTTTTCCACGGATCGCCTGGGCTACGGAAGCAGCCGACATCACCGAAACTTCATGTTCACCCGATTGTCCGCCGAAGAGAAGCGCCATTTTTAGCCCCATCCTGCTTCCACCACCATTCTTCTCTGTTCTCTCTTCTATATCATATACAACAGGCTTACCAAAAAAGACTTTTTTCGTTGATTACGGTAAATAGCCAGCCGGATCGACGGGGGCCCCGTCTTTACGCACCTCAAAATGGAGATGGGGACCAGTACTCAGTCCGGTGTTCCCTGATTTGGCAATCACTTGTCCTTGGGTCACCACATCCCCTTCTTTTACTAAGAGCCGCGAATTATGGGCATAGGCCGTCGCAAGGCCGTTCCCGTGATCAATCGCGATAAAGTTGCCATAGCCACCGTTCCAGCCGCTGATTATCACCCGCCCCCGATCTGCAGCCAACACATCGGTTCCAGTGGGGACAGCAATATCTATTCCGGTGTGGAACCGTTTCTGGTCCAAAATCGGGTGCATCCGTTCTCCAAAAGGCGAACTGATCCGCCCTTTTATGGCCAGCGGCCAGATGAAGTTTCCGGTGCCAAGGGCTCCTTTCTGCTGCCGCCGCTTAATCTCGGCCTCGATCTGTCGCGAGGTTTCTTCCAATTCATCCAGGGCTGCTTCTAAGCTTTTCCGGTCCCGCTGGACCTTGTTCAGCTCTGCTTCGGCCTTTTGGACCAGCGCCGTTTTGAGCTTTTGTTGCTCTACGGTGGATTTTTCCAAGGCGATTACCGCAGCCCGTTGTTGATCCAATCCCCGTTTTTTCTCTTGGAGCGTCTTTTGTTGGACGCCGATCTCTTCCTTGATCGTAGACACTTCCGCAATCAAACGCGCATCGGCGCGCAAATAATAGGAGACCATCTCAAATTTACTGATTAAATCAGCAAAGCTCTCCGCCGCCACCAGCAGTTCCAGATAGCTCAATGGACCATATTTGTAGACCGCAACCAAGCGCCGGTTGTATTGATCCGCCCGGTCGCGTTGGAGGCGATCCAGCCGTGCTAATTCCTTTTCCGCCTCGGCCTGTTCACGTTCTAAATTAGCGATCTCCCGTTGCACCAGGCGCAATTTTTGGTCTAGCCGCTCCAGTTCCAACTCAATCTGAGCCAATTCCTGCTGGGCAGTGATTAAAGCGCTTAAGACCGAAGATTCCTGATTTTTTGTGGTCGAAAGCTGCTTTTTTGTCTGTTCAATTAATCGGTTGATCCGCGCCAGCTCGGCTTCCTCCTGAGCTGGCAGGGGAGGGACAAAGATAAGAAACCACAGGAAAACAAGGACCCAGCCAAGCCTGCTGCGTTGTCCTCCTTGTCGCATTACGCTCATCCTTTACCCTGAACTAAAAAGCACTAATTAAGTTCTTAGTTTCGCTTTTGTTCGGGGTTTTCCTGCCATCCATGGCGAATTCCAGGCCGACTGGTCCTCCTTTTCATCCCTTTGCTTGCCCCAGTGTACCAGCGTGAACGACTACACGGTTGGGTCGCCACACCACTTGATCCCCAAATAGGTGGCCAGTTCCCGGTTGACCGTGGACAGATCGTTTTTATCCACCGCACTTAGGTGTGCTTTCCCTAAACATAAGGCGGCCACCTGCATCTCCTGCACCGAAGCTTTTAAGAAGTTAGCCAGGCTTTGCGCCCCTTGCTCGATATTGAGCTTTTTCTTCTGCCATCCCCCTTCATAGATCAACTTGGTCGGTGGTTCCCACGGCAGGACCTTGACCCCCTGGGTATGGACCAAAGAAATCAGGGCAATGGTCCCGATAAAAACCGCATCGGCCCCTAACGCTAAGGCTCGGAGAAAATCCATGCCCGAGTAGAGCCCACCACCGACCAAAAGGGAGATCTTACCGGTCAGTTTTTTTGCGGTCAAGAACCGGCGCGCCCGCACCAAGGCATAAAGGGTGGGCGTCCCTAGCGCGTCTAAACTGGAACCCAGCCCACCATGGGTTCCCCCTTCCATCCCGTCGATGGCAATGAAATCGGGTTTGGTGCGGATCAGGATCTCCAGTTCCCGTTCGAGCCACTGGGTGGCACCCAGTTTAAACCCGACCGGCACGCCGTCCGTGTGCGCTCTAATGGCTCTAACCAGATCCACTAATTCGCGATCCGTCTCCGCCTCCAACAGACGGGGGGGAATCACCGCTTTTTCCCCCGGCTTTGCCCCTAAAAGATGGCGCAGTTTGGGGTTGCGGGCCAAACGACGGGGGGAGATCTCGGCCGGAGCCGGCCCCCACAAGCCTTGCCCCAGTTGGATTTCGACCGCATCCGCCTTCTCCAATACCTCCAAGTCCTTTGCCCAACTCCCACGGGCGTATTGGATGATCAACTTTTCGGCTGCAGCCCGTTCGGCCGGTAAAAAAGGCCCGTTTCCAGTGTTGGCGACTGTTCCAGCCATAGTTGCCCCCAAAGCCAGTGCTTGCTTGGTCTTCGCACTCAAAGCTGTTCCGTAGGCCATACCCCCAATCAGGATCGGAATCTTCAGTTTTAAAGGATATTTGGCCTCCGGGCCGATCACCACCTCCGTCCCGACTTTGGTGTAGTCCAACAGCGGCAAACGGTGGAAGAAAACCGGATTAAAATATAGATCATTCCAAGGTGAAACCATATTGCGGCGTCCGAAGGGACGCTCGGGTGGCTGCCCGTGGGCGGCCCGCAATTCCGTCTCGACCAAACGGCCGAGCCCGATCATTTTCGCCAGATTATAAGTTTCAAACACATTACTCCAGTAACGTTCGGTGGTAATCCGTTTATACAAAAAGGTGAAGATGAGGTGAAAGATCCCCCGGCTGGCTACCACCAGTAGACAGATGAATACGGTTAATCCCGTAATGGTCGCCAAAACGCCCAGGCCGAATAGTTTCATTACAATTCGCCTCGCCCCATGATTTTTAATAACGATATTCTAACCAATAATACCGCTTTCTAACCATCTTTACTGGTTATCCCAAACCTTTGGGTTTTTACCAGAACTGGGTTTACCTCTAATTCCCACTAGGAAAATCCATATCTAGCAAGAATTATGCACTATGCCAGGTCGTCCATGCTGCTTAAGACCCAACTTTCATCACACCTCTAATTGCCGTCGGCGACCAAAACGACAACATGAAAGAGGAGTGTTTACCAAATGAAAGGCAAAAAACGTTACATCCGTTACGGATCATTCCTGCTGGCCTTGCTGGTCATGTTCTTGCCGGTCCTCGTCAGCGCCCAAAACTATCAGGTCAGACCGGGGGATTCATTGTATCTCATTTCCCGCCGTTTCAATGTTCCCACCGATACGCTCAAAAATACCAACAACTTAGGTTCCAATATGATTTATCCTGGACAAACCCTAACAATTCCCACGGCCTATAAGGTCCGACCCGGTGATTCCCTTTACCTGATTGGCACTCGCAACGGGATTTCTTTATCCAGTCTGCGGACGACCAACAACATCTGGCATAATTACCTAGAGGTCGGGCAGACCCTCTACTTGCCATCCGCCCAGGGGAACACCAATCCGGGCTCCGGGTCGTCTTCCAGCGGTGGTCAGGTTTATACGGTACGCACCAACGACAGTCTTTATTTAATTGCCAAACGTTATGGTACCACCATCCAAGCCCTGAAAACCGCCAACAAACTTTCTTCCGACTTTATTTACCCTGGACAAGTACTAACGATCCCGACCGGAGCTGGTCCTTCTAATCCTGGCGGAAACAGTGGAAACAACGGTAATACGGGAAACAACGGAAGTACCGGTGGGAATTACGGGAATAAATACAACCTTTCCCAAACGGAGATCCAGCTCCTTGCCCGTTTAGTCCGGGCGGAGGCGGAAGGGGAATCCTACGAAGGACAAGTAGCCGTGGCCGCTTCCGTCCTCAACCGGCTGAACGACCCCCGTTACCCCAACACAATCAGCCAGATTATCTACCAGGTGGACCAGGGGATCTATTACCAATACAGCCCGGTGATGGATGGGCGGATCAACTTGCCACCTACTGCTTCTACGCTAAAAGCGGTCCAGGATGCCATCAACGGGTGGGATCCTTCCAGCGGGGCCATCGGTTTTTACAACCCGGCCAAAACCACGAACAGATGGGTGCGCTCCCAACCGGTAACCACCCAGATCGGAAACCATGTTTTCTTCCGGAACTAAGGAAGCTAAACACCGGCCGCTAGCCGGACTAACCTGTCAAAAACGAAACCGCCCATAACGGGCGGTTTCTGCATCTTTCGGGTTACATCCGACTATACGACTATAATATACTGGTCATTCTCCCGGCACCAAAGGTACTACTACAAATGACCTTACTTTTAGTACACCAACCTAACGATCTAAAACAAACGTTATCCCAAGCCCGGCGCTTTACGCCTGCTCTAACTACTGGAACAACTAACTCCTACTCCGGTAAGAACGATAAATTAACAATCTCGCTGACAGGGGTCGCCTGTGGAATCATCCCCAGGTCGATCATCAGCTGCTGGGCATCCTCCCAACTGGCGAGGTCGGAACGGCCAAGCCCATGCGCCCGCGTATAGTCATTCTCCCATAAAGCCATGGAGGCTTTCAAAACCTCCCATTCTTGCTTCTTTTGCTCTTCTCCAAGTTCCGGGAGGTACTTCAGACAGATCGCAAAGGTCTCTTCCGGGTGGGCCAAGGCATACTGTAACCCTTTGTAACTGGCCCGCACCATTTTCCCAACTTCCGCCGGGGCGTTCTTAACTTTCCCGGCACCGGTGATCAGGCCGTGACCGACCAGGGAAAAGTAATCCCAGGAATTAATCTGGTTCACCGCCACCCCCATCGCTTTGAGTTTGATTGGTTCGTTGTTGGCAAAACCGACCATTGCATCCACTTTGTCTTCTAACAAAGAAGGAATTTGGGTATAACCGATGTCAATGAGGTTAACATCCTGTTCTTCAAGGCCGGCCCGTTTAATAATGGCCTGGGCTGCCAGTAGATTAGTCCCGTACAAAGGTAGACCCACTGTTTTTCCCTTTAAGTCGGTGGCGGTCTTAATCCCCGACTCCGCTTTCGCAATGATTGCCGGGGGAAATTCGGCGTACAGACTCATCAGGTAAACCACAGGAATCCCTTGACCCCGCGCTACCAATACTTGATCCCCGCCGGCAATCGCATAATCCATCTTCCCCGTGGCCACCAGCTGCAAAGCATCGATGTCCATCCGGTAGTCAAAGACACCCTCCAGTCCTTCTTCTTGGAAAAAGCCTTTCTCTTCCGCCACATACAAGGGGGCAAACTGCACGTTGGGAATATAGGTCATCGCCAGTGTGACCTGGTACTGGCGTTCAGACCGGGCCCAAAAGAGCAATCCTCCAACAAGGAGTACCGCCACCACTAGAAGGATAAGCTGTTTTTTCTTCATCTTTCCTGTCCTCCGATCCGAATAATCCGAATAATTTCAATTCCCGATAATTGCTAGGGAATAGCCCTCTTCCTAACGATCCTTGTCTTTATACCAAGGCATCACCACCGCTTCCAGCCAAGACACCAGAAGATAAAAACCGATCCCCATGATCGCCAGCGCAAGCAAAGCAACGAAGATTAAGGCGGTGTCAAAGGTCCCGCGGGCAAAGTAGACCAGATAACCGAGTCCGCGCCCGGCCCCGGAAAATTCGCCAACGACCGCCCCGATCACGGAAAGGGTCAACCCGATCCGAAAGCCGCCAAAAAGGACGGGTAAAGCCGACGGAACCTCCAGTTTGAAAAAGATCTCCCGCTTCCCGGCCCCCATAATCTTGAGCATCTCTTTCAAGCGGGGATCGGTCTCTCTTAAGCCCACGACCCCATTGGTTATGACGGGGAAAAAAGCGGTCAGGGCGGCGATGATGACCTTGGAAGTAAGGCCAAAGCCAAACCAGATCACCATGAGCGGTGCCAAGGCCACAATGGGGATGGCCTGGATAGCAACGACCACCGGTGTAACCAAGCGGTCCAAACGGGGGTGGCGCGCCAGCAAATAACTGAGGGGTAAAGCAGCCCCGGCACCCAACAAGAACCCAAGCAACGCTTCGACCAAAGTCGTCCGGAAATGGACTGTAAAAAGCCCGCCTTGACGGAAAAGTTCCCGGGCGCGACGGGCGACCGCCCCCGGTGCCGGGAGAATATAATCGGGGTAAAAGGTCGCTAGCCAGGCCCAAGCCGCTAAAATAACAATCCCCGCGAGGAGGAGAGCGATCAACCTTTCCCGAGCGGAACCGGAAATGACTGCACGTTTACTCATGTTCGGCGCACCATCCTTTCGCCAAAAGATCCTGGACGGAACCGACCAAAGCGGCAAATTCCGGCCTACTCATCAGCTTAAGCTCACGGGGGTACGGAAGATCAATCTTGACCTCTCCCAGCATCCGCCCAGGTTTTTCCCCCATTACCACCACACGGTCGGCCAGAAATACCGCCTCAAAAATATTATGGGTGACCATCAAACCGGTAAACGGTGTTTTTTGACGTATGCCCATAATTTCCAGGTGGAGTTGGCTTCTGGTCAGGGCATCAAGGGCCGCAAAGGGCTCATCCAGAAGCAAGAGCTCAGCCTTGCTGACCAAAGCGCGGGCCAGAGCAACCCGTTGCCGCATTCCACCAGAGAGTTGATGGGGATATTTATCTTCCACGCCATGTAAGTTAACCAAACGAAGAGCGGCCTGTGCCTGGCCCTTCCACTCCTCCCGGTCGTCACGGCGGCCGTTCAGTTCCAGGGGTAACAGGACATTATCGATCACCTTCCGCCAGGGCAGAAGGAGCGAATCCTGGGGAACAACACTCAACCGCGACCAATTGTGCGGTTTTTCCTCCCCAAAAACTTTGATCTCTCCCCGGTCTGGGGTTAAAACCCCGGCAATCAACCGCAAAAGGGTGGATTTTCCACAACCGCTGGGCCCAACCAAACAAAGGAACTCCCCTTCATCCACCACCAAATTAACCCCGTCGAGCTCCGGTGCGCAGTGCGGAGTAAAGGCTAGTGTGACATCGTTCACTTCAATAACCGCTCCCACTTATTAACCTCCTCTCCTTCGGTAAAAATGATTACCCATAAAGTCTTTGCCGACAATAAGAACTAAATCCAATTAATCATCTAGGCTATACCCTTACGATCCAAATGAACCCCACCTTAAGGGCGGCGTTTAACCCCAGCACGCCGGGGAGCACCTTGTTTACACACAACAAAAAACCCCGAAGTTCTCCTTCAGGGTTTAAGGCAAAGTAAGCTAAAGCAATGCTCAAGCTCGGATTCCTTCTTCCATCCGGACTATACCGTCGGTTCTGGATTCGCACCAGATCAGCTTAATTAAGCTCGTGGACTTAGGTTACCCCTTACCACCGGTCGGGAATTGGCCATATGGCCGCACCCTGCCCTGAAGGATCTGTATTATTCCATTGTCGTATGTATTTTACCTTCTTTCCCCCCTTTTGTAAAGGGTAATTATGATGGTTTAGAGCCGCCCTTTGCAAAGGGGGAATCCTTATAATGAGATCTTATGCACCAGAAACGTTTTTTTTGCTTCTTCGCATTTTAAATAAAGCGGGAATTCCCCTACGGGCAGATCCTGCCGTTCAAGGACGAAAAAGGCCGCCGGGTAGGTTAACCTTTGTACTACTCCCGCCTGAAGCGGTTTTTCTTCCCGGTAGGTGATCTCAAGACCGTTGTTTTTCAAGCGGACCCCGAGGGGGGCCAGCCCAAAACCGCCGTAGGGACGTTCACCCAAGAACACCCCAATTACCAGGTTTTTTTCAAAATCAATCTGATAGGGGTGGAGCTCCACCGGGGCTTCTTCGGCGCTGGTATATACTTCACAGGCTGGACCATGAAACCGATGTAGGTTTTTGGCGATAAAATCAAACTTCAGCGTTTTACCCCGTTCTGTTGACCGCCAGCGGAGCCGTCCTCCACTGGCGACAATCCCTAATTTGCCAACGAGTCCCCCGAAAACCCCGAGGAACCGATGCCAACTCCGCTGCCACCGGCGGCGTCGGCTGAAAAACATCGGCATCATCTTAATTAACAGGTTGGCCAGACGATCGGCGTCATGGCGGACCAATCCGTTGATATTTAAGAGCGGTCCCGTAACCGGACGCACACCCAGGCTAAGCACCTTTCCTTGGTCAGGAAAGACCGGTTCGGCTCCTTCTTCGGCGTAAATCGCCTGGGTCTCCGGGGGAACCTTCTGGTCATTAATGATCATATAATCCACAAGCTTGGGGTCGGTGTGTTCCAGGAGGACACGCAGGTGATCAGAGGCGCTAAAGCCATCGGTTTCACCGGGTTGCGTCATCACATTGCAGATGTATATTTTCGTGGCTTTCGCCGCTTTCACTGCCGCACGGATTTCTTCGACAAGCAAAGGCGGAATTACGCTGGTAAACAGGCTCCCCGGCCCCATAATAATAAGGTCGGCCGTAGCGATCGCTTCCAAACTCTCGGGCACTGCTTTCGCCGCCGCCGGTTCCAAATAAATCCGCTTAATCGGCGTCTTACTCCGACTAATGGCAGATTCGCCTTTCACCACTACCCCGTCTTGCAGTTCAGCCCGGAGACTAACATTATCCAAAGTCGCCGCGAAGATCCGTCCTTTTACCGCCAGGACTTTAACCGAAGCCTCGATCGCCTTTTGGAAATCCCCGGTAATCCCGGTCATCGCGGTCAGAAAGAGATTACCAAAGCTGTGGCCAGCCAGGCCACTGCCGCCGTTGAACCGGTATTGCATCAACTGCTCCATCAGCGGTTCTAGGTCGGCCATGGCAATCAGACAGCTACGAATATCGCCCGGCGGTAAAATGCCAAACTCCTTCCGCAGCCGCCCTGAACTACCGCCATCATCGGCCACGGTCACGATAGCAGTCAGATCATTGGTTATTTTCTTTAAGCCGCGGAGGATCGTCCCCAGTCCCGTTCCGCCCCCGATCACAACAATCCGGGCCTCCCGTTCCAATAACCGGAAGCACTTTCTTTCCGTGATGAAGGCCGCTCCCAGCTGGTTACGGACCCGCGGCACCCAAACCACCAGCAACAAACCGCCAACGACCAAAGAACCACCGAACCAGTGGTTAAGAGCGGTTTTGGCACAAATGATCAGAATGCCGCAGACGACCAGTCCCAATCCCAAGATCAGCCTGGTACGCCAGGGATCTTGGCGGTACGGTCGGAGCATAATCTCTCCCCCTAACTGATATCTCTATGCTCAACCAGGACCTTGTAACCCTTGGCTTTTAAGAACTCCCGCAGTTGATTGGCGACCGTAACTGAACGGTGGCGACCACCGGTACAACCAATCCCAATCACCAGTTGTAATTTTCCTTCGTTAATATAGTGGGGAATTAAAAAATCGATAAAAGCGTAGAGCTTCGAAAGGAATTTGGTGGTCACCGGCCACTTTAACACATAATCGGCGACTTCTTGATAATTACCGTCCTGTTCCCGTAGGGAATCGACATAATGTGGATTCGGTAAAAAGCGTACATCAAAGACCAGATCCGCATCCAAGGGTATCCCATGGCCAAAGCCAAAAGAAACAATTGTAATGATCATCTTCTGTCCTTCATTAACTTGGCTGAACCGGTTGATAATCTTCTCCCGGAGTTGCCGCGCGGTAAGATCGCTGGTATCGATGATCATCGAAGCTTTTCCTTTTAGCTTTTCCAAGCGGGACTTTTCCGCCTGTATCGCGTCGGCAATCCTTCCTTCTCCGGCCAAGGGATGACGGCGGCGGGATTCTTTAAACCGCCGGATAATTACCTCATCTTCCGCCTCTAGGTAGAGAATCTCATAGCTATAACCCTCTTCTTCCAAAAGATTAAGCGAAGAAAAGAGGCTATCAAAAAAACCTCCGCCTCTGATGTCAACCACCAAAGCTATTCTATTAATCCGCCCTTCCGATTGTGCGCAAAGCTCGGCAAATTTGGGTAGCAAAACAGGCGGGAGGTTATCGACGCAAAAATAACCCAGGTCTTCAAAGGCTTTCATTGCTTCCGATTTGCCCGCGCCCGAGATCCCTGTAATAATGACGAAACTGATCGTGTTAATCGCCAACCCTCCCCTCAAAGTAGAGGCTACACCGGAAAAGGTTTTTCCATTCTTTATGTTTCGCGAAACAAAAGATGTTTCCTGCCGGGAAATCCTTCTAGTCCTTAAAAAGAAAAGCGCGTCTGCGCTTTTCTCTTTTTGCTTCTGTTGTTCGTATACATCCTCTTATCTTAGTTGTAACTCGGTAATCCGGGACGTATATAAACTGGTCAGCTCGGTTGCTGCTTCTGGTGAGGAGGCCTCGCTATAAATCTGAAAGGCTGGTTCTTCGGCATCGGGTAAAACCAAAGCCCAACCTTGATCGTGGAAGACTTTCAAGCCGTCAATCACTTCGATCTCTTTGTCCTTGTTCTCTTCAAAAAGATAGCGCATGATCCGGCCCTTATCTTCCCAGGAGCAATCGACCTGTTTACGGTCGGTGTAGTAGGGGGGAAGCAGGGCGACCAGGTAAGCAAGGCTCCTTTTCTCTCTAGCCATCAGCTCCAAAACTTTGGTCATGGCATATAAACCGTCATAAGTCGCTTGAAAGGAACACTGGCCATCACCTGCCGGGTAAATCCGGGCTGCAGCGACCTTTTCCATGAGCGCCCGGGGGTTGGCTTTCGTCCGGACCACCTCTCCCTGATTGGCCCGGATCACATCCTCGATGAATAAGGGGGCCGTCACCGGGAGTGGAATCTTCGCCGCCTCACCATATTTCAGGACCAACAGGGAAAGCAACGCCGTAAACTGTTCCTCCTCAACAACAGCGCCTTCCTCGTCGACCAGGACTAAACACTCACCATTACTGACGAGGAGAACCCCAAGGTCCGCCCGTTCCCTCCGGACCTGTTCCCCCAGGCTGGGCAAGCAGGCTTCTCTGATCTCCTTAACCGTCCGGAAGGAGCAGGCGGTCCCCGGTTGAAAGGTCACTGTTTCACAACCAAGCGCCGTCAGGACCGTTGTTAGCAGGGAACCCAAGGGACCATCCGCGGCATCGGCCCCGATCACCGCTTTAAAACGGGCAGCACGAATCGCTTCCCAGGCGGTTGCCTTCAGAATATTCTCAATATAACGGGCGGAAAAATCGCCAATGATTCTGACCTGCCCCATCCGGTCGAAGGCAGCCCGCCGGAACTCCTCCGCAAAAAAGGTCTGTTCCACCTTTCTTTCCGCGGCCCGGTTGATGATCAACCCCTGCGCGTCGAAGAATTCCACCAAAATATTTTCCAGAGCAAACGGGGAGACCCGGAGTTGAATACCGGCCGCCGCTTCCAACGCCACAACGGCTTGCCGGGTAACGGGGGTTGCCGTTGCGCCCAAATCGTAGACGTTGACGCCGGCTCCTAACAAACCACTGACCAAGGCGGATTTCAGCTTTTGGCCGGGGGGAAAGTGGTCGGTACCCAGCACTACCCAACTGTTTTCCGGTAAAATAGTACCGTAAGCCACACCTAGCTTGGCGGCAAACTCGGGAGTAAATTCCAGATTCGCCGTTTTATCGACGCCTTGGCGTCCGAAGAGGTTCGTCCCCCAGCGGTTACCCCAGACCAGACTGGAATTGAGAACCGAACCGCTCTCGATATATTTTTCCGGCCAGGTCCGGACCTCCGGTTTGATCACGGCTTTCGAACCGACCGTACAGCCTTCTCCCAAAACCGCCCCTTCGTATACCCGAACACCGGATTTTAAGTGGGTACGGTGGGCTAAGATTGCCCCGCGGATCTCCGTCTGGTAGCCCACGTAAGTGTGGTTCCAAAGGATTGATTTTTTGAGGGAGGCCTCCTCGCCAACGAGGCTATGGTCGCCAATGATCGTATGCTTTCCAAGCTTGGCGTTTCTACTGACCCGCACATACTTGCCCAAGACCACCGGGGCTTCCACTTGCACCGCGGAGGGTAGTTCCGTCCCTTCGCCCACCCAGACCCCGGGGACAAGCTCATGGCCAGGTGGTGTAAATTCCAGTTTTCCGTCCAACAGATCGTAATTGGCTTGCCGGTATTGCCCCAGGTTACCCACATCGGACCAGTAACCTGCGGCCAGGTATCCGTATAGAGGTTCGCCCGCCTGCAAGAGCAGCGGAAAAAGATCCTTACTGAAGTCGACCGCTTTATCCTTTTCGTAATAGCGGAAAACCTCCGGTTCGATCAGGTAGATCCCGGTGTTGACCGTATCACTGAAGACTTCGCCCCACCCGGGTTTCTCTAAAAACCGCTTGATCCGGCCGTTCTCTTCGGTAATCACAACCCCATAATCGAGGGGATTCGCCACTTTGGTCAGGACGATGGTCACCAATGCCCGGCGGGCCCGGTGAAAATCCAAGGCTTCCGCCAGGTTGATATCGGTTAAGGCATCACCGCTGATCACCAGGAAAGTCTCGTCCAGAAATGCTTCGGCATTTTTCACGCTACCCGCCGTCCCGAGTGGGGTTTCTTCGACAAAATAACGGAGGTTTACACCAAACTCCCGACCGTCACCAAAATAGTTGGTGATGAGTTCGGGGAGGTAAAAGAGGGTCATCCCGATGTCGGTGAAGCGATATTGTTTCAAAAGCGCCAGAATATATTCGACCATCGGCCGGCCCGCAATCGGCACCATCGGCTTCGGTTGTTTACAAGTTAAAGGGCGCAGTCTTGTTCCTTTTCCCCCCGCCATGACAATGGCCTTCATTGGTAACCCCCCCTTTGTCCGTTAAACGCTGGGCGTGACGGGCCCGGCTCCGCTCCGGTCGGCGTATACCGACCGGAGCGGAGGGCGGCGGCGGGCACGGGACGGATCCAGTGGGTGCCGGGCAACTCCCGTCCAGCTCTAACCACCTGGCGATGCCAATCAGACTGTTTATACTCGCCCAGTACTTCTTGGTAGACCTCGATGGTCTGGGCGGCGATTTTTCCCCAATTATATTCGGTTTCCAGATCGCGCCGGGCTTGGGCCCCCATGGCCGCCGCCTGTTCCGGATAGGTGAGGACCGATAAGATATTATCAGCCAGCGAATCTGGATTGTTGGGGAAAGCCTTCAGACCGTTCTTTCCGTGGTGAACCACTTCACCCAATCCTCCGGTATCTGTAACAACCACCGGCGTCCCCGCTGCCATCGCTTCCAAGGCCACAATCCCGAACGGTTCATATAAACTGGGGAAGACAGCAACATCAGCCGTGCTGAACAGGGCGTTCCGCGTTAAGTCATCGACATAGCCGGTAAAGTAAAACTTGTGGTAGAGGCCCATTTGTCGGGCCCGGTCGTGTAAATGTTCGGCATAGGGGCCCTTTCCGGCGATGATAAACTTGACCTTCTCCTTCCGCGCTAAAATTTTTGGCGCAGCCTCCAACAACAGATCCAGTCCTTTTTCAAAGACCAAACGGCCAACATAAAATACTACTTGCTCATCATCGGCCGCATATTTCCGCCGAATCGCCCGGGCATCCCCAGCCTGGCGACGAAAAAGCTCCGGATAAACCCCATTGGGGATGACCCGTAGTTTATTAGCGGGCAGCTGAAAGATGCGCTGCAGTTCAGCGCGCATATAACGGCTACAACAGATCACCCGCCAGGCTTCAAAGGCCAACCACCATTCGACATTACTGATGTAGCGTTGCAATTCATTGTGGAGGCCGTTATTACGCCCCCATTCGGTGGCATGGATCGTCGCAATCAGCGGTTTGCGGAAGGCGTGTTTTAATCCTTTCCCCGCGTAAGCCACTAGCCAATCATGGGCGTGAATTAAATCGAAGCTTTCCCCATTTTCCACCATCGATACGGCCTTCTCCATCAAATGCAGATTAAGCTGCATCACCCAAGAGACAAAGTCGGGGGGCTCGGGAGCACTACGCCCAACCCGAAAAACCTTGATCCCTTTGCTCCGCTCCATGGTTTCCCGCGGATCATTGCTCCTGGTCAAAACGGTCACTTCCTGTCCTTTTTCGGTTAAGGCCAGGGAAAGATCATGAACATGGGGGGCAATCCCACCCACGATTTGCGGCGGATATTCCCAGATCAGCATTAGAACCCGCATTTGTTCCCTCCTTAAAGCATTACCGGCCGACCAGTATTATGTTGGCTTTGGTAAAGTTGTAAACTTATTCTTCCCGAGTTGATTAAAGTTAATGCGCCGGTAGTTGGCGTTCCAAAGAAGAGAATGCTTGTTGACTGATCCAACTCCTGTTTAATGTGCCACTTCGTAGCGTAAGTGGCCGTCAGCGTGAGTAATAACCCAAAAAAGCCTCCTCCCCATATAGGAGAGAAGGCTTTTTTCTGGGAATATCCTGGGCTTTCCCGTATTTGCTCTTTTTACGCTTATAATTGGTTTCCCTTAGCGGCCTTACGCCTAATCTCGACCGCAAAATAATCCATGACACCACCAACGGGCGGCTGGGGTTTTCGCACGCGGACGGTAACCTCCTGGAGGGAATAGGCCGTAAGCAGGGTGTCGGCAATCTCCTCCGCCAATCCTTCCATGAGATTATATTCACGCTCTTCGACAAGCTCCTTGATCAAGGTGTAGACCTCCACATAGTTGACGGTTGCTTCAAGGTCATCATTGATTCCGGCCTGGCGCAAATCCAGGTAAAGCTCGGCATCGACCTCAAGGCGTTGTCCCAACTCTTTTTCGGCCGCAAAAACCCCGTGGTAACCATAGAAGATCATGTTTCGTAAAACTAACTTGTCTGTACCCATTATCTTCCCTTTCTTTCCACCTCATTTTACCTTAGGACCAAGCAGAAGTGAAGCATCTTTCGTTAAAAAACGCGGTAAATGGTAAATTTACTGTTAAGCAGTTTTTTCTTTGTTTCCATACGAATTGACAAACGATGAAATAACGATACAATTAAAATGACATAAGGGGGGTAGCAAATGTCACAACTCAAGTTAATCACGGAAATCCAAAAACTAAAAGCGGAAAAAGATGCTTTGATTCTCGCCCACACATACCAAAACGATGCGGTACAGGATATCGCCGATTTTGTCGGTGATTCGCTGGAACTAAGCCGTTTAGCGGCAGATTCACCCCATTCGGTGCTTGTTTTATGCGGTGTCCATTTTATGGCGGAAAGCGCCGCCCTTCTTTCCCCCGAAAAAACAGTTTTACTGCCCGCGCCTGAAGCTGGTTGTCCCATGGCGGACATGGCCGATGCCGAGACGGTCCAAGAGTGGCGGACCAAATATCCCCAGGCCGCGGTCGTTGCGTACGTGAACACCAGCGCAGCGGTTAAAGCGGTCAGTGATATCTGTTGTACTTCTTCCAACGCGGTAAAAGTCGTGCGCTCTTTAGCAGAAGAAGAGATCATTTTTCTTCCCGACCAAAACTTGGGGCGCTATGTTGCTACCCAGGTTCCAGAGAAGAAATTCCATCTGTGGCCTGGCTTCTGCCGTACCCACCACCAAGTCACCGTCGACGAGGTAGAAAAGGTGAAAAAGGCCCATCCGGAAGCCAAGCTTTTAATCCATCCCGAGTGCCAACCGGAAGTTGTCGCCCAAGCCGATTTTGTCGGTAGTACGAAACAGATTGTTGAGGAAGTGGCGAAGATGGATGCTTCCACGTTTGTTATCGGCACCGAGATGGGAATCATCCACGGTTTAAAAAAACGTTATCCAGATAAACAGTTCTATCTTTTAACTCCCAGGCTGGTTTGTCCGAACATGAAAAAAACGACCTTGGCAGATGTGGCTACCGCCCTCCGCACACTACAACCGGTCATCACCGTGTCGGAGCCAATCCATTCCCAAGCCCGCCGCAGTCTCGAACGGATGTTGGCGGTTAAATAGGTTCTCCTCCTTTTCTTTCCTCTCCTCGCCCCGGCGGGGAGAGGTTTCCCTTTTAGCTCTAATTTACGAAGGAGGCCATTTATAATGAAGATTACTTTTTCCCCTGCCGGTCTGGGCACGACTCCGTTTTTAGTGATCGGCAGCGGAATTGCCGGACTGTATACCGCCCTCAAATTAGCAGAAATCGCCAATGTAACTTTGATCACCAAAGAAGCGCTGGAAGAGAGTAATACCAGCTACGCCCAAGGCGGCATTGCCGTTGCCCTGAGTCCGGCCGACTCACCAGACTTACACTACACCGACACAATTCAAGCCGGTGCCGGTCTCTGCTTGCCTCCTGCCGTGGCGACTTTAGTGCATGAAGGGCCCGAACGGGTCCAGGAATTGATTGCTTGGGGGGTTCCCTTTGATGCCGACGCCGGTACGCTACTGATGACCCGGGAAGCAGCCCACTCCTTTCCCCGGGTTTTACACGCCGATGGCGATGCCTCCGGCCGCGAAATCACTAAAGTCCTTGCCCAACGGGTCGCGGGCCACCCGCGCATCACCGTAAAGGAAAATCATTATGCCGTGGCGCTGCTCACCGGAGAAGAAGGTTGCTACGGTGCCATGGTCTTAGACGAAAACGGAACACGGACAAGCATTTTAGCGGAAGCAACCATCCTGGCGACCGGCGGCAGCGGACAGATTTTTACCGATACCACCAATCCCGCCGTGGCGACCGGAGATGGGTTGGCTCTAGCCTACCTCGCGGGGGCCCCCTTGGCCGATCTTGAGTTTGTCCAGTTTCACCCGACCGCCCTCCATCTGGAAGGCGCGCCGTGTTTTCTCATCACCGAAGCGGTCCGGGGCGAAGGCGGTATTCTCCGCAACCAGCGCGGCGTCCGCTTTATGCCTTCCTACCATGAACAGGCGGAACTGGCTCCCCGGGATGTGGTCGCTCGTAGCGTATGGTCGGAAATGGAAAAAACCGGGACCGACCATGTCTACCTTGATCTTTCCCTTTTGAGTACAGAGCTGATCAAAAGCCGGTTTCCTAACATCTACGAAACCTGTTTAAGTTATGGTCTTGATATTACCAAGGCACCGATTCCGGTTGCTCCGGCTGCCCACTATATGATGGGCGGCATCGCCATTGACCTCCACGGCCGGACGGCGCTGCCCCGCTTGTTTGCCTGCGGTGAAGTGGCCAATTCCGGGGTCCACGGTGCGAACCGTTTGGCCAGCAACTCTTTACTGGACGGCTTAGTCTTCGGCTATCGCATCTTTAGATACCTCCAAAACAGCCCATGGCAACGTCCGGATCTTCCTCCCGAATTGGCGGCGGTATTTCCCACCGAAACCAGCCCGGAACTTTTAGCCGCCGACCGATCAGCTCTCAAAGAATTGGCCTCCACCCATCTCGGGATCATCCGCCGGGAAGACGCCTTGCAAAACGCCCAACGCCAAGTAGCTCCGGCATCATCGGCAACGCCAATCCCTTTAAACCGGCCCTACTTGGAGTTACAGAATATGCGTCTCCTGGTCCGGCTGATGCTTGACGCGGCCCTCAGCCGCCGGGAAAGCCGGGGCAGTCATTACCGGGCCGATTACCCCGATCCCGATCCGGCCTGGGCAAAACGGATTGTCCTTTCCCCGACCGGCGTCAGCTTTATCCCCGCCGACCAGCCCTTTTCCTGGTCTTGGTAAAAAGAGAGGTGTTGAGCGATGGAACTACCAAAGAACGTCTATACCGACCTGGTCCGCCAAGCCCTGGCGGAAGATTTAGGCCCCGGTGACATCACTTCCGCGTTGACCATTGCACCAACGGCCACCGCGAGCGGGCGTTTTATCGCCAAAGAAGCCGGGGTGATCTGTGGCTGGGCCGTTGTGCAGGAGGTCTTTCACCAACTTAATCCTGCCATCGACCTGAAGATCGAGCAAGGGGATGGTGCCCGCGTCAACGCCGGTACGGAGCTAGCCATTGTTTCCGGCCCCACCCGTGATCTCCTCAGTGGCGAGAGGGTGGCCCTTAATTTCCTCCAGCATCTGTCCGGAATCGCCACCGCCACCCGGAAACTGGTGGATTTACTCGCCGATTATCCCCAGGTCCGGCTGGTTGATACCAGAAAAACCCTGCCGGGGCTACGCGCCTTACAAAAATATGCCGTCCGGGTCGGCGGTGGCTACAACCACCGTTTTAACCTGGCCGACGCCGTCCTGATCAAAGATAATCATCTGGCGGCCTGTGGCGGGATCAAAGCAGCTGTCGCGAAAGTCCGTGCTACCGCCCCCCACACCATGAGGATTGAAGTGGAAGTGGAAACAGAGGAGCAGGTGCGTGAAGCCTTGGCCGCCGGCGCTGATATTATCATGTTAGATAATATGTCCCCATCGTTGATGGCCGAGATGGTTCGGCTCATCAATGGAAGGTCGCTAGTCGAAGCCTCAGGCAATGTCTCCGCGGAGACAATCCAGGCCATTGCCGCTACCGGTGTGGACCTGATCTCCGTCGGCCGCATTACCCATTCCGTTCAGGCGCTGGACATCAGTTTACTTCTACAGTGATGACTGTATTTATTTGTTTCTCATCATTAATTTAAGTATTTTCCTCCTAATTACGAGATCTTTGGTCAAGACTTAACAACAGCAGCCGCTGCGCGACTTTCATTCCAAAGGGATGCACATAAGAAAAACCGGCCCAAAGCATGGGCCGGCTCCTTTTATTCGGATTGTTCGGACCGCTCCGGCTGGTCGAAACAGCGGGGCGTATAATGGCGCAAGAGCCATTTGGCCAACCCATCCAGGCCGGGGAAAAGAATCCGTTCGGTAATATTGGCTTGATCAAGCTTGTCGCGGATCTCCCATTTCAACTCACGAGGAATGATTATCCGTCGGTAAAGATGGGGATACTGGTAAAGCCATTCATCCAAGCGTCCGGTCGCAGTGGACATTACGGAGAAAAAGGCAAATTGGTTAACGATCCGGTAATCGAGAGAAGGCGGTTCAAAGAAAATAACCAGATCATGGTCCTGATCGTGAAAAGCGTCAAAATCCTGCAGCGTGGGCACGGCTTCTTCAATCATCTCCACCGTAAAAGCATTCGCCCCTTCCTTTTTCATCACCCCTTTAAGCGGTTCAGGCAGCATCCGGTTGACCTGCACATAATCGACTTGCCAGATCACACCGTCCTGGTCATATTTGGTAGGATCATCGGTCACAAAATGTAAGGCGACAAAGGGTGAGTAGGTCCAGTCCATTAGACGGGTGGGTAAGCCGTGGTGTTGCGCCAAGGTCATGACCCGCCAGTCGGAGGAGACCATGTTGGCGTCATCGAACCGACCGTATTTTTTGAAGTTTCGGAGCATATGGTATTCCAGCTGTGGATTGTTCTGACAAACCCGAAAAAAACTGTTCTGTAACGGGTAACGACAATCAGCCAGACCCCGGAAGGCATAATCGCTTCGAAAGCGGCCAAGCTCTGGTTTCCAGGCGTGATCATACAAACGCTCGCAGACTTCGCTCCAACTCCGGACGACAATCTCGTTTTGCCCCATTCCCATTCCCTCCTGGTTTCTTCAAACTCTATCCGGCAAAGATGATCATACGGATTAGTCTATACCTTCATGGCTAACTCTATTATACTTATTGATCTTGGTCAAATTATTTTTTTCCTCGTTTTTTCCGTTTTTTTCTGTTACAATTGGAAAAAACGATGGAAGTGATTAAACTGGTTGCCATCTTCCTCCAGTCCTTATTGATCGGTTACTCAGGGGCGGTTATGCCCGGTTCGTTACTCACCTATACGCTGGATCAAAGTTTAAAATCCGGCGTTAAAGCCGGATTCATGGTCGCTCTGGGTCATATCTCCCTTGAATTGCTATTGGTTATCCTCATCTTCCTGGGGTTTGGTCAATATCTGAATACTAACCTCGCCCAAATCGTGGTTGGCCTTTGCGGCGGCATCGTCTTAATCTTTTTGGGCAGCCGAATGATCCAGGACATCTGGTCCGGCAAAGTGGCAATCGCCCTGCCCACTACCGCACCGACTGAAAACAGTAGAATGCTCCTGGGCGGTGCTCTGATCAGCGCCGCCAATCCTTACTTTACCATCTGGTGGGCAATCGTCGGTCTCGGACTAATTATGAACGCCTTTAACACCTTTGGTTTGGGCGGGATCCTCCTCTTCTTCCTGGGGCATATCCTGGCCGATTTTTCCTGGTATCTATTGGTTTCTTGGCTGGTCAGCAAGTCAAGAACTTTCATCAGCGTCAAAGTTTACCGGTTGATCATCGGTGTTTTAGGCCTTTGTCTGATCGGTTTTGGAGTCGGTTTTTTCGCCAACTCCCTTTCACTCATCTGCCAACGCTGAACCAAAAAACCTGTTGACTGCCACAGGGATCATCCTTTCCAGGTTAATCAGAATTTCAGTTGGGCAGTGACATAAATAGCTGTAGCTTCCGCCGCATCCAGATTGGCTGCTACATCAAGGGCAACCGGGCCAAGCTTTAGACCGCAACCGGCCGTAAAGTTGATCCCATCGGTTTCCTGGTACCCGCCAACGCGCAGGGCGAGGATACCCAATAAGGGTTGCTCCACCCCAAGATGGAAGGCGGGATCCTGGTCTCCCTGCAATGGTGTCTCCAGATCAGCCGCGACGAGCGTACCAAACATGGGAATCCTGACCGCACCGCCGAGGACTAATTTCGTCGGCCATTCATAATCTGCCCCGTCCAGTTTGATCTTGGCCAGCCCATAGTCTTTCAGGACCACACCAAGACGGACTAATTTCCCGACTTTAAACATCCCGCCCAGATCAACAGCGACACCCTTACCATCCGCTTGAGCGATCCGCCCTGAGTCGGTAAAGCTCTCCGTACTGACCATTACATATTTGGCATTCAAGCCAAAAGCAAAAAGATCGGTCAATTCGCTCGCTATGGTAAAGGCCACCTGATCGGTCTGGTCGATCCGCATCTCCTTCGGGATAGTTCCAGGCTCGATTTCGGCCCGACGATCGGTAAAAGCATTTAGCCCGAAGTTCCCCAAGGTTAAGCCAGCACCGGCTTTTATCGCCAAGGCCCCATCGAGGGCTGCGGGGTCATGCTCCTTAAAAGCGTCGATCTGTTTTAAACTCCCCTTAAGTCCGCCGCTGAGGGCTAAACCCATCTTCACCTGGGAAATTCCTGCCGGATTCCAGTAAGCGGCGGTCCCATCGTCGGCCACCGCGGTATAAGCGCCACCCATCCCCATAGCACGGGCCCCAAGCCCAGGCGCGGAGGCAGTGCAAAGCGGAGCCATCACGACCAGTAAGATCAGGGCTAGCAATAAGCTTTTTAAATTTTTTATCGATGATCTCTCCCTTCGTTGTCCCATTGCCGTAAGTCAAATTTCGACAAAGAGAAGTCAATCCCTTTTTCGCCTTTTCGCCAGAAAATGGGTTATATCCATCACTTTTTTCCTCTACTTTACCAGTAAAAAAAGTTATAATAAAGAAGTCAGTAAGAAAGGAGGCTTTATGCGTGCAGACCGAAACACTACTGAAGGAACTGACCAATGCCGCCGGCCCTTCGGGGCGGGAAGACCGGGCGGCCCAGATCATCATCGATTTCTTCACCAACGGAGAAGGCCGCCGCTGGATCAGCGGCCTCCACCGTGACCGGTTAGGCAATATTATTCTCTGCAAAGCAGGCCAGGGCGGGCATCCACCCCGCATCATGTTGGCTGCCCATCTGGACGAAATCGGCCTGATCGTCTCCGCCCTGGAAGACGGCTTTATCCGTTTTTCGACAATTGGCGGCATTGACCAACGGGTCCTCCTCGGGCAAGAGGTCATTGTCCACGGCCAGGAAGATTTACCCGGGGTCATCGGCGCTAAACCCCCCCATTTACAGCAAGCGGACGAGCGGAATAAAGCGGTGATAATTGAAGATATGACCATCGATCTCGGCCTTTCTCCAGAACGAACCGCCGCTTTAGTACGGGTTGGCGACCCAATTACAATTAAGCGGACCTGTTGTGCTTTGAAAAACTCCTTTTATGCCGGAAAGGCCATGGACGACCGGGCCGGGGTCGTGGCGCTGGTCGAATGTCTCCGCCGTCTGAAAGATTTTAACCATGAAGCGGAAGTCCTGGTTACCATCACGGTCCAGGAGGAGCTAGGAGTCCGGGGGGCTTTCGTCAGTGCTTATAGCCTTAATCCCGATGTCGGACTAGCGGTCGATGTTACCCACGGGGAAATGCCTGGTTTGGCCGATTACGAAGGCTTTAAACTGGGGCAGGGACCGGTCATCGTTACCGGACCACCGGTTCATCCCCTCATCTTTGACAAGCTGAAAGCGGCGGCCGAAGCCGGAAAGATCAAATACCAAGTGGAAGCGGCGGAAACCCCCCGGGGAACGGACGCCTACGCCATCCAGATCGGCCAAGCCGGAGTCGCCAGCGGTCTGGTGTGTATCCCCCTCCGCTATATGCATACTTCCGTTGAAACTTTAGCGTTGGACGATCTCAAAGAAACCGGCCGTCTCTTAGCCGAATTCATCATGCAGATCGACCGCGCCTTTTTGGAGGGATTAGAATGTTACTAAAGGAGTTATCCGAATTAACCGGGGTTTCCAGCGGTGAAACCGCAGTGCGGCACTATATTCGCGACCGCATCCAGGGCCAAGTCGACCGGATCCAGACCGACCGGTTAGGCAACCTCATTGCCCGCCGCGACCAAGGGAAGAAAGGCCCCCTCGTCATGCTCACCGCCCACATGGATGAGGTTGGATTGATGGTGGTGGGGATCGACCCCAGCGGGTTGCTGAAGATCAAAACGGTGGGCGGCATTGATGAACGGGTCCTCATCTCCAAGCGGGTTTTAGTCGGTCCCCAGCGGATTCCCGGGGTGATCGGGGCCAAACCCATCCATCTTCAGGAGAAGGAGGAAAGAAAACGTCCGGTGAAGACGACCGGTCTGTTTGTGGATATTGGGGCCACCGACCGCAGTGATGCCGAAAAAGATGTTAAGCTCGGCGACCTGATCGCCTTTGACGTCGAAGCCGGACCCTTCGGCGACGGTCTCTTTAAAGGAAAAGCCCTTGATGACCGGGCGGGCTGTGCTGTTTTGTTAAACCTGATGGAAAAGAAGTATAATCTTCCGTTGGCTTATGTCTTCACCGTCCAGGAAGAAGTCGGACTGCGCGGTGCCACCGTCGCCGCCTTTGGGTTAAACCCCGACTTAGCCCTGGTCGTGGAGGCCACCTCGGCCGGGGATGTCCCCCCACTGAAAAAACACCAAGCTTCCACCCGCTTAGGTGCTGGCCCGGCCATCAGTTTTATGGACCGTTCCGTCATCGTTAACCCAGCCTTAATTCAGCGCCTGGTCGCCGTCGCAGAGGAAGCCGGAATTCCTTACCAGTTTCGGGAATCAACCACGGGCGGCACAGAAGCCGGAGTCATCAACCAGACCCGGAGTGGTATCCCCGTTGCGGTGATCTCTGTTCCCTGCCGTTATATCCATTCGCCCGTGGGGATCTTAAACCGCAATGACCTCACACAGACGGTTAAACTAATCGATGCTTTCTTAAGAGACATCGAACAAAGGGGGTTACCTGTATGAAAGATTTATTACGGCGCTTGACAAGTTTCGCTGCCCCATCGGGACGGGAAGAACAGGTCCGTGCCTTCATCCAGGCCGAACTTAAGGACTACTGTGATGATCTGACCGTTGATCCCATGGGCAATCTGATCGCCTTCAAGCGCGGGGGTAATACCAAACTGCAGTTCGCGGCCCACATGGATGAGATCGGGGTGATCGTAACCGCCATTGACGAGCAAGGTTTCCTCCGCTTCGGGAACGTTGGCGGGATCAGACCCCACCGGCTTTATGCCCAACGGGTCCGGTTCCAAAACGGAACGATCGGCGTGATCGGTGCCGAAAAGATCGATGATCTAAAACAGTTGACCTTAGAAAAGTTATTCATCGATATTGGGGCCACGTCGGCCGAAGAAGCCAAAACTAAAGTGACCGTTGGCGAAATTGCCGCCTTTGATCATGGGTTTGTTGATCTGGGCCAACGGGTTGTGGCGAAAGCCCTCGACAACCGGGTGGGCTGTGCGGTGCTGATCGAAGCCCTCAAACGCGTCACCAAGCCCCAAAACGACCTCTATTGTACCTTTACCGTCCAGGAGGAAGTCGGGTTGCGCGGGGCAAAGACCGCCGCCTTCGGCATCGATCCGGATCTGGGCATCGCCCTTGATGTAACCGGCACCGGGGATACGCCCGAAGCGCCCAAATTAGCCATGAAGCTGGGACAAGGGGCGGCCATTAAGGTGAAAGACGTCTCTTTAATCACCCATCCACAGGTCAAAGATCTCCTGACAATGCCGGCGGAGCAGAACGATATCCCGCACCAATTCGAAGTTTTACCTTTCGGGGGGACCGATGCCGGCGCGATCCAGCTGACCAAGGCCGGGGTTCCCGCCGGGGTCATCTCCATTCCTTGCCGTTATCTCCATTCGCCTTCGGAAATGGTTGACCTTAATGATGTGGAAGCGGCGGTCCGTTTAGTCATCGCCACCATGGAACACCCCATTGCCCTATAACAAAAGAGGCTGCCGCAGCAGCCTCTTTTCTTGATTCGCCCTCTCCTAAACGACCATCTTCCCCGCTTGGAACAGACGTTCTAGTTCCCGAACGATGAAATCCTCTTCATTGGAGAAACGGGAAACGATGGTCGCTTTGGCTTTTACCTCCGGCACGGCGTTGGCCGGGGCAATGGACAGACCGGCGTCGCGAAAGAGCGCCAGATCGTTGAGCCAATCACCAAAAGCAATGGTTTCGGTGGTCTTCACCCCTAAAACTTCGGCTAAACGGGTTAAGCCACTCCCCTTGTCCACCCCTTGTGGGCGAATGACCAAATACTCATAACCACTTTCTATGGACGGATGGATCTCCTGATCAAGGCCGGGGTGCATCATGCCGAGTGCTTTTTGAATCCCCCGCACTTTCGCCTTCTCTTCGTAGATCACAATCTGTTCCACCTGGTTGACCGGAGGTTCGGCCTCTCGTGCCGGATCGGCCTGCAGATCAAAGCCCCAGGAAAAGATCGTCGGATCCGGCGTGGCGGTAAAGCAGTGAATCCGGTCGTTGCTAAAAAGATAAACGCCATGAAGTTCATCGGCCATGGAGGACAAAACCGCTTGGGTTACCGTGGGCGCAACCGTCTTTAAGTGTGGCACTTCCCAGCCGCGGGGCTGGAAAAAAGCCCCGTCGGTACAGATATAATGAACGGGGAACCCGAGTAAATCCTGGATCGGTGCAGTGAAATGATACATCCGTCCGGTAACGAAGGCTATCTCCACACCGGCCTGGTACAGTTCGGTCAGGAGTTTCCGCGTTAATTGGCTGATCGTTTTGTCTTCTCTTAACAAAGTCCCGTCTAAATCCAAAGCTAACATTCGTAGTTTTCGCATCTGCTTAATCCCTCCTTAAATCAAAGATAACCGCTGGCCTACGGCGAGACCCCAATTATTAAGCCTTGGCTAAATCTTCCTTTCCCCGCTTGGAGCGGAATAAAAAGTTTGTTATAATAAATAAAATTCCGAACGGCCGCTAAAAACTAAAGAGTAGGCAAAAGAATCCCCTGCACCCGCAGGGGAAGATACCATAATCTATTTTACCATAAGTGAAGCAATTCGTCGACCGAGTGAAGGAGGAGACATGGCAGCCAAAACCGAAGACCGCCACTATGAAGAAGCCCATTTGGCCATGGTGCAAACAGTAATTAAACAGGAGTTAAAGGCAAAAAAGGCCTTTTTCGCCCGCCTGAACGCCCTGCTAAAGCAGGAACGCAAAGACATCTGGGAAGACGGGCCCCGCTTTGCCGATAGCTTTGCGTCCGCGGTCATCCTCAACCAACAGCTAAGCGGTTTACGCAATACGGAGCTGAGTGTGGGATACAACCGCCGGGCGATCAAGAAACTCCAAAAAATGCGCAAAACACCCTATTTTGCGCGGATCGATTTCCGTGAGATCCGGGAGCACGGCACGCCAACGACCGAAAAAATTTATATCGGGATCTCCACTTTACTTGACGAAGAAGGACAGCCTTTGATCTATGATTGGCGGGCCCCCGTCGCCAGCATGTTTTACGATTATGAACTGGGCCCGGCGGAGTACCGGTGCGAAGTCGGGGTGATCGGCGGGGAGATCACCCGCAAACGCCAGTATAAAATCGAAGACGGGCGTTTGATCTACATGTTCGATTGTAATGTTAAGATCGACGACGAGATCCTGCAGGAGATCCTTAGCCAACACAGTGATGAAAAGATGCGGGCGATCGTCACCAGTATACAAAGGGAACAAAACCGGGTGATCCGCAACGAGGAACATCCGGTCGTGCTTGTTCAGGGTGCCGCCGGCAGCGGAAAAACGTCCATTGCCCTACACCGGGCAGCGTATTACCTGTATAAAGAGAGGGACCGGATTACCAGTAAAAATATTTTAATCTTCTCCCCCAACCAGTTGTTTGCCGACTACATATCCAATGTTCTACCCGAATTAGGCGAAGAGATGGTACGGTGCACTACCTTCCAAGATTTAGTTGAACCCCTGCTGCCGCCCGGTCTGTCCGTGGAAGACCGCCATAACCAGTTGGAATTTACGCTAACGACCGATGGAAACGCCGAAGATCGTCTCCGGGAAGAAAAGATCTACCTGCAGACGACCCCCGAATTTTTAGCGCTGATCGATAACTACCAAAAATATCTAACCGCCCGTGGTCGACCCTTTTCCGACCTCCAGTTTGAAGGGGAGATGATCCTCCGTAAAGAAGAACTGCGGGCGCTCTATGATGAGTCTTATGCCTATTTACCCTTGAAGAAACGTTTGGTTCAGTTGCAACGGCGGGCTTTCTTTCTCCTCCGTCCAATCACCGCACGGAAAATAAAAGAATATGCCCAGCGTCTTGCCGAGGAGAACCACCAACTAGCGGCGGCCGAGATTAAAGCCCGCAGCCGTTTGGTCGTGCACAAAAAGCTCCAACCGGTCCGCACCGCCATTCGTGCCTGGTCCGATCTGGACCCTTTCCAGCTCTACCGGGAATTATTTGCCAACCAAGAACTTCTCGCCAAAATGGCCGCCGGGCGGTTTCCGTCGGCTACTCTAAACCGTCTCCGCCAGGCCATCTTAAAAACACTCAGCGCTAATCACTTGTTCTATGAAGACCTGGCCCCCTTCTTATATTTTCGGGGAAAAATTGAAGGGTTTCCTAAGTTTCCGGAGATTAAACACCTGATCATCGATGAAGCACAGGATTATACCTTGTTTCACTACCGGATCATCCAAGAACTCTTTCCCACCGCAACCCTGACCATCCTGGGCGATCCAAACCAAACCATCCATCCCCGACAATACCGGAGCTCCTTTGCGGAGATCGAAGCAGTCTTTGCCGCCCGCAACCCACAGACTTTTACTCTAAACAAAAGTTACCGGTCAACCCGGGAGATTACCGCATTTACCAGTGCGCTTCTGGCCGAACCTACAATTGACGCCACGGGCATCAACCGTCCTGGACCCAAACCCTTGGTGACCGCGGTAACCGACCCAAAGTTACTGGTCCCCGCCCTCGCCAGCCGGATCCGCACTCTAAGCGCTGCTGGCTTTTCTTCCCTGGCCGTTATTGGCAAGACCGCCCGCCAATGCCAGGCTGTTTATGAAAGACTTAAAGCCTTGGTCCCGATCCGGTTACTCACCAAAGAAGAGAAAACTCTGGCGGGCGGTCCGGTAATCATCCCTTCCTATCTAGCCAAAGGGTTAGAATTCGATGCCGTCATAATTTGCGATTGTTCCCGTGAGGTTTACCGTTCCCCAGAGGAACGATCGATCCTATATACTGTTTGTACCCGTGCTTTGCACCAGCTTTTCCTTTATCATACCGGAGAACTTTCCCCGTTGCTCACCCAGGTCAACCCGGATCTTTACGCCAGGAGCGTTTATCCTGAATAACCAACCTGGACAGTTGGCAAGGCGCTTAAACAGAAGCCGGGGAAGTCCACCGACTATCTGACATATTGAACCAACGCCCGGTGGGTGCCAGCCGCAGAAAAGTTGGTGCT
Source organism: Bacillota bacterium (assembly GCA_012512605.1). Lineage (GTDB taxonomy): Bacteria > Bacillota > UBA4882 > UBA10575 > UBA10575 > Capillibacterium. Next base: position 1,592 of record JAAZDX010000028.1, on the reverse strand, counting down.
GGCAGCATTGTCCCTGGTACCGGGTGCCGGGGGAATGATCTCTCGTAGGCCTCGTATTTCTTAAGTAAAGGAGTTGTTTTTAAGTGATTAACCCCGCCGACCTGGGTATCCAGATTCCAGAGGTCTTGGTGCCCGCCACCCACATCGACTTGCATAAATGGGCGGTGATCGCCTGCGACCAGTATACCTCAAACCCCGAGTACTGGGCAGAAGTCAGAAGGCAGATTGGTGACTCTCCTTCCACTTTAGATCTGATCCTCCCCGAGGTTTACTTGGACGACCCGGAGGTCGACCGTAAAATTCTACAGATTAATGAACGGATGCAGGCCTTCCTAGCCGAAAAAACCCTGGTTCCGCTAGCCCCAGGGCTAATCCTCCTTGACCGGCAGACCGCCCATGTGCCGTCCCGCAAAGGGTTACTCCTCGCAGTTGATCTGGAAAAGTACGATTACAAGCAGGGGGCGAAAAGTTTAATCCGCCCCACCGAAGAGACGATCGCCGATCGTTTACCACCCCGCATCAAAATCCGGGAAGGTGGGAGTTTGGAAGTACCCCATATTATGCTCCTCCTCGATGATCCGGAACAAACGGTGATTGAACCCCTATTCCAACACGTCCCGGATTTACCACGGCTTTACGATTTTAAACTGATGATGAACGGCGGTCACCTCACCGGTTATCACCTGACGGATCCAGCACTCCTCAGCCAAACTTTTCAGGCTTTAGCCCGTTTAATCACTCCGGAAGTCACCACGGCCAAATACGGGGCCAAGGAAGCACCTCTTTTGTTTGCCGTCGGCGACGGTAACCATTCGTTGGCTACGGCCAAAGCAATCTGGGAGAACCTTAAAATGCAAACCGCCGATCCCTCTTCTCTGCACGACCATCCAGCCCGTTTCTGCCTGGTCGAAGTGGTCAATCTCTACGACGAAGGTCTGATCTTCCACCCGATCCATCGTCTTTTGTTCAAGGTCGATCCCGACCAGTTCTTCCTCGAAATGCAAAACCATCTCCATTGCCGGATTATAACCGCTAAAGAACAGAAAGGACCGGATAACCCTGAAGCCCAGTATTTCCACTTTTACAGCGCAACGGCCGCCGGCACCGTCATCATTGACAACCCCAGTTCGGTCCTGACCGTCGGCACCCTGCAGCCTTTTCTCGATGCTTATCTCCGCCGTCATCCGGAAAGCAGAATCGACTATATCCACGGCGATGAAAACATTACGACCCTGGGACGACAACCAGGAAACCTCGGTCTTATCCTTCCACCTTTAAACAAGCATGACCTCTTTAAAACGGTCATCCGCGACGGCGCTTTACCCCGTAAGACCTTTTCCATGGGGGAAGCCGATGAAAAGCGGTTTTATTTCGAAGCGCGCAAAATCCGGCGCGACTAGTTACCACCACCTCACCCAAACCGGCCGAAACCCTGAGCGGGCCAGTAAAAAAGCCACCGTCAATGGTGGCTTTTTTCCGTGCCGCGTACCGGTTAAGCAATGTTCAAGAAAAATCGTGTTCGGCCTCTTTCCGGAGGATAACATCGTGGGCACTGCCCTCCCGCAGGGTAAGCGGGGAGACCAGGGTGAGGC